>JAUXFK010000011.1 GCA_030623035.1 Deltaproteobacteria bacterium
GACGCTTTATATCAGGACTTTTTCCGCGATGTTGAACGGTATGTCTGAAGTTGCAAGATTTACAACGATAACGCTGCCTTCCTTTTATAATACCATCTTTTACACATTTTTCAGAACTGCATTTTGGACAAATAATAATGAAACCTCCTGTGGTAAGTTGAGGCCTCACGACATCATAACTATATTAAAATAACAATACCAAAAAACGAAAATAAAGACCTGGCAGAGCCTATATTAACAAGCGCCCCTTCTATTAAATAAAGCCTCTGGTCTTCTTCCTCCAGCTCTCGACTTAGTTCAACCAATGGTGATATGGCGGTCTCATCTCTGAGCAAGCCAAGCTCTTTAATCGCACACTCTTGAATGGTCTGAGTTTTATCTTTTAGTGCATCCAGAAAGTAATCCAGAAGATGATCTCTCTCATTCTCCACCAGGGAAATTAATCCTTCGTTACCGGCGATGTCTATCAGCGCCTTCAAGATATTGTTGCGCAACTCCACGGGCACATCTTTAATTTTTGATAAGAGAGGCTCAATCGCCTTTTTGTCCTTCAGCTCTCCAAGGGTCTCAATAATCATAGCGCTGATAAGATCATCATTTTGGTCTAAGGCGGATATCAACGGCTCTATTACCCTGTTATCTCCTATCCTGGCCAGGGCTTCTATTGCAGAAAACATGATCCACTCTTCATCCTTCAGTGCAAGAATAAGCGAATCAACTGCCCTGGGATTGCCCAATAAACCCAAACTGATTACAGCAGCGTTACGTACATTGGCATTCGGGTGCATAATCAATTCTTTTAGGGGTTCCACTGCAGATTGATCTCCTATCTTTCCAAGGATATCCGCCTTATATCTGTGGATGTCCTCATCTTCATCCCCCCATGTCTCCCAGTTGAAAGGCCCCTTCTCGACGTAAGGATTCTTCAGAATCCTTGGGTAGATCGATGTAAGTCTTTAACATATCACTGCTCTTTCCCATAAGGATCCCCCTGTTGGTTCTTTGTTCTTTGGTAAACTTGGGTTTTTATGTTATATAGCCCTGGGTTGAGCGGTTCACCGTTCACAGTTCCGGGTTGAAACGATCTAGCTGACTGTTAGAAAAAGGAAAACACTCTGACACTGACAGGAGTAGATGTAACGTTTCACCAAATGGGTGAAGGAGACTAATCTGAGTCACATCTCAATCGCTATAAATAAAGTTAAGGATATCAATAGACTATAACCTTTGAACCTTGAACCGCTCAGTTTAGGATAGCGTTTTTTAATATTGCATATTTTATGCTATATTGTTCTTTATTTACGTATTGTCTGTAGCCTTTGCGATTACATTTCTTGTCTTGCAAAAATTCAAGGGATTTCGTATACACTATACAGAAAGAGATGTAGAATGCTGTGAGTTGGTTTTTTATTGGATTGAACGTCAAAGAATTGACACTTAACATGGTTTTTTTGACTCTTTTTATGTTTTTAGAATAAAAAATCAAATATTTAAACTCTGAAAGAAGATGAAAAATACCTTTTTACGGCTACATTTCGTAATCGCTTTTATTCTCCTGGGGGGATATTCTATCTCCTCCCAGGTTTTATTTGTCCGGGAACTTCTGGTTGTCTTTTATGGGAATGAACTCTGTTTGGGGATTATATTTGCCATTTGGCTATCAGGGGTAAGCCTTGGAGCCTTCTTAAGTGGACGGATCATTCTTAGAATTAGAGATAAGCTTAGATTCTTTCTTATTCTGCAAATAGCCATGTGCCTTTTGCTTCCCATCCAGGTTTATCTGATAAGGATGCTAAGGGGGTTTTTTGAAGTACTTCCCGGGGAGAGTCTTTCTTTTGTATCTATGGTTTATAGCACGATTATTTCTGTTCTTCCTTTTAGCGTACTTTTGGGTTTTGCATTCCCTTTTGCCTGCAAGATATTTATCAGAAAAGAAGAAAAGGCCGCTTTAGGTATTGGACGGGTCTACGTATTTGAGTCGATAGGCAGTGTGTTAGGCGGGTTGGTTTTAACCTTTTATTTAATATTATATTTTCACCCATTTGAGATAATATCGATCCTGTCACTTGTACTCCTTACGAATTGTCTTTTATTGTCTGTATTATCCGGTTCGAAAATCAATAGATATGCAATGGGTGCTCTCTGCCTTACTCTTATTATTGTTTACGGTTTTTTGATGGTTATAAAAGTCGATGAGATGAATAACTCCTCAATACACAAGAGGTGGAGTGCTCTCAATAAGGATATAGATTTACTGGAATCTGCCGATTCAAGATACCAGAATATTTCTGTTGCCTATAAGGACGGGCAGTTTTGTATCTTCGGGAATGGTCAGTACATAACTTCTTTTCCAGAAGAATACAGGTCTTCTGCATTTGCTCATCTTGTGCTATTGGAGCATCCCTGTCCCAAAGAGGTTCTTCTCGTCGGCGGCGGGGTGTCTGGAGTAATAAGGGAGATGTTAAAACACCCCATCACAGAGCTCCACTATGTTGAACTCGACCCAAAGCTGATAAGGATTATAAAAAAATATCTTCCCTTAAAGGACAAAGAGGCGCTGATAGATGAACGAGTGAGGGTCTTCTATACTGATGGGCGGCATTTTATTAAAGAGAGTCAGAATAAGTATGATATGATCGTCTTGAACCTGCCTGATCCATCGACAGCACTGGTAAATCGATTTTACACCATAGACTTCTTCAAAGAGGCATTGAGGATATTGAAGAAGGATGGCGTATTCGTCACTGGCATAAGTTCTGCAGCCAATTATATTGGAGATGAAACAGGTGATTACATTGGATCCGTGTACCATTCTTTATGTAGCGTGTTTCCGTTTGTCCTGGTAACGCCGGGAGATAATAATTATTTTTTCGCCTCTTCTTCTCCCAATATTATTAGCTCCGAAATAGAAGTCTTTTGTTCCAGATATGATGAGCGTCATATAGAATCTAAATATTTTTCAAGATATCACCTCAGGATGCTATTCCCTCCAGATCGAACAAGATTTATTGAGAAAAGCTTACGGGAAAAGAGAGACATCCCTTTAAATACAGACCAGAGACCCATTACATATTTTTACAACCTGATTCTTTGGGATGTGTTTTCAAAAGAGAAGGGGAGATTGAGCTCTTTTCAAATGTTACACAAGATAAACCTAACCTGGTTTATCTTTCCTCTAGTATTCTTTCTTATAATAAGAGTTATTTATATAACGATCAGAAGGGGTAGACTAAATAAAGATTTAAGATTTAACTGCATGTTTGCGATTGGAACTACCGGGTTTGCAGGGATGTCTTTGGAGATAACCCTGATATTCGCCCTTCAGAACATTTATGGTTATGTCTATCAGATGATTGGTTTGATTGTGGCAGGATTCATGGCAGGCCTGGCATTAGGAGGATGGGCAATAAACAGGATGATGCTTGGGAAGGATAGAAACTTTATAAAGCTTCTTACTGCTTTTGAGATTTCCCTGTCGCTTTATGCTTTAATTCTTCCTTATATATTTGAGTGGTGCTTTTACGGGGACAGCCAAAATAAAGCGCTTCTTTTTCATTCGGAATATCTATTTTTTTATCTCATCGGGCTTGCCGGTGTATTAACAGGATTACAATTCCCTCTGGTCAGCAAGATTATGCTTACGTTGGGAGACGATCCAGGGAAGATAGCCGGTGCCGTTGACAGCCTGGATCACCTGGGGGCATTTACAGGTGCCATTCTTACCGGCACGGTATTTATACCTTTGCTGGGGATTGAGCAGACGTGCTTCTTAACAGGTGTGATTAACATAGTTAGTGTTACTTTGCTTGCAATCTATATATTCCAGAACACCTGTAAGGAGTCGTAATCGGGATATAAAGAAGGTTATTTAATAAACGAATATCGGTAAGATCCAAGCTAAAACGTATAATAAATACTTTAAGAAATATATAATAACCTGTTGAACGGGCTCGATTTTTCTTGACAAAAAAACATATATTTTTTATTCTTGACAAAAAAATGGGTCCATTTTTCGCTGCGGTTGAAGCTTTTATGTGTGCTTTCCGTTTCACAAAGCGAAAATGATATATTTTTCAAAGGGTTCGAAATATCAACAACGCGATACATTATTTTTTCATATGGATGAAACATTAGAGGTAAGGTATGAAGGGTTAAAAGAGATTCTAAGGGATATGGGTTCCGTATTGGTGGCCTTCTCAGGTGGTGTGGACAGCTCTTTTTTATTAAAGATTGCCCATGATGAATTAGATAACAATGTCTTGGCTGTAACCGGTACCTCTCCTGCATATCCAGATTATGAATTAAAAAGTGCCCAAAAATTGACATCAGATATCGGGGTCAAACACTTGATCGTCAAAACGAATGAACTTGATGTCCCAGGGTTTTTCAGAAATACAACGAAAAGATGCTATTACTGTAAAAAGGAATTATTTGGAATATGTAAAGAAAAGTCAAAGGCGTTTAATCTGGATTGGATTGTGGATGGCTCTAATTATGATGACCAGTGGGATTTTAGGCCAGGCATGGAAGCACTGAGAGAGATGGGTATTCGCAGCCCTCTAATGGAAGCCAGGCTGACAAAAAGCGATATTAAAAGATTGAGCAAAAGATTAAACCTTTCTACCTGGGATAAACCTTCTTTTGCCTGCCTGTCTTCCCGTTTCCCATACGGAACGGAGATTAACCATGAACGATTAGATAGGGTTGGTAGGTGTGAGGAGCTCCTAAGGGAGGTGGGCTTTAAGCAGTTTCGTGTAAGATACCACAATGAGATTGCAAGGATAGAAGTTGCCCCCGGGGAGATGAATAGACTCTATGATGAGCAAGTAAAAGATAAGATTGTAAAGCGATTTAAAGTATATGGATTTACATATATTACTTTAGATTTAGAAGGTTATAGAACAGGGAGCATGAATGAGATTTTAAATAGAGATGAATAAAAAATACTTGCTTACTTTTTTAGTGCTATTTATTTTTATGGTGTTCTTTTTTACCACATTTGGAAAGCTTGGTATTATCAAAATATACCATTTAACCAAAGACAGAGATAATATACAGGCATTTAATGAAAGGATTAGAGGAGAGAACCTCAAATTAAAAGAAGAGATTTCCTCTATAAAGAGAGATATAGAAAAGATCGCCAGGCAGAGACTGGGCCTTGCTAAAGAAGATGAGATTATTTACCAGTTTATAGGCCCAAAAGGAGAAGGCCTCAATGCCAATGACACTAGATAAGCAGATTGAAATTAATTATCTAGTTTTGCCGGCATGCTTATGTTTTTGTTAATAATAGATTTGGCATAGATATTGCATATTCAAACCAAGTATGTTTTTACCAACCTTCAACTTTCTAGCCATTGGGCAAGATAGATAGAGATATTTAATCATGGATTTCTTTTTAAAGAAAGATGTTATCGGTTTAGATATAGGCTCAAGTTCCGTAAAGATATTGGAGCTTCAAAAAACCAGGAAAGGCTATGCACTAAAGAATGTTGGAATTGGTTTTCTGCCACAAGGAGCGATTGTTGATGGAGCCTTAAAGGAACCCCAGATCATTTCTGATATTATACGAAATCTAGTATCCAGCCTTAAAATAGAAGCCAGGAATGTGGCCACTTCAATCTCAGGACATCCTGTAATAATTAAAAATATTCTACTCCCAAATATGACTGAACAAGAGCTGGAAGAATCTTTAGAATTTGAAGCAGAACAGTATATCCCTTTTGATATTGAAGATGTTAATATTGATTTCCAGATACTCGGAGAAAATCCTGAAGACAAAGAGCAAATGAATGTTCTTCTGGTAGCGGCTAAGCGCGATATGATTAATGATTATATTGCTGTAATCGAAGAATCTGGATTGAAAACTATGGTAATGGATGTGGATGCCTTTGCACTGGAGAACATGCTTGAGGCGAATTATAAATATGAGGAGGGGGAAGCAATCGCTATTATCAATGTCGGTGCCAGCATTTTAAATATGAATGTAATAAAGGACGGCAATTCTGTCTTTACCAGGGATGTCTCCATTGGAGGCAATAGGATTACTACAGAGATCCAAAAGGGCAAGGATATCAGCTTTGAAGAGGCTGAAGCTTTGAAGGTAGGAGGCCGGATCGAAGAGATTGACCAGAGTGAGGTAGAGGATCTGATTGAAACGGCCTCTCAACCATTGGCCTTAGAGATTCGAAGGTCTCTGGATTTCTTTTGGGTAACCTTTGCAGATGAGCGCATTAGCAAGATATTTTTAAGTGGAGGTTGCGCAAGGAGCAATGTATTTAAAAGGATTGTGAAGGAAAAGGTAGGAGATATCCCTGTTGAGGTAGTAAATCCATTTGCAAGTATCGATTGTGCTGGAGGGAACTTTGACCCGGAATACATTGAATTCATTGCTCCCTTTATGGCCGTAGGGGTTGGTTTGGCCCTTAGAAGGGTGGGGGATAGATGATCAGGATAAATCTATTACCAATAAGAGAAATAAAAAAGAAACAGGGTGTAAGACAATTAATATTTGTCGGTGTTTTATCTTTAGTACTTGTTTTTTTATCCCTTGGAGTTTTTCATTTTTCAGTGGTCAAAAGAATCGGCACCCTACAATCTGAGATAGAAACTACCAAGCAAGAGATTAGTCGATTAAATAAGATCGTAGGGGATGTCAAAAAGTATGAAAAAGAGAAGAAGGAATTAGAAAAAAAGATAGAGATTATTGATGTATTGAATCAAAAGAGGGCCGGTCCTGTCTATATGCTGGATGAGCTCAGTAAAAACATCCCAACAGGAGCATGGATTACTTCATTAAGTGAGAATAATCTTAAACTGACACTGCACGGTGTAGCACTTGATAATGAAACCATTGCCGGTTTTATGAGTAGACTGGAAAATTCAACTTACTTCTCAAATGTTGAGCTGATTCAATCCGGCCATTATAGGAGTGAAAATTTAAATCTTAAAAAATTCAATATTACATTACAGGTCGTATTATCTGAAAAGAAGTGAGGGTATGAAGTGGCGATAACATTAGATGACATAGTAAAACTTTCGAATCAAAAGAAGATATTAATTTTAACAGGTATTGTACTTTTAATATTCGGTGCGTACTATTATTTTATTTATAACTCCAAGAAAAATGATATAGACCAGCTACAGTCCAAATTGGAGGTATTACAAATAGATTTGAAGAAAAAACAGGCGATTGCGGGAAATCTTGAGAGATATAAGAAAGAAGTGGCCAGATTGAATGATGATCTCAAAAAGGCATTGATAAAATTACCCGGTAAAAAAGAAATACCGAGTTTGTTATCGAACATATCCAGATTGGGAAAGGAAAGCGGGCTTGAGTTTTTGACCTTCAGTCCTAAACCTGAGGTTTCGAAAGGTTTTTACGCCGCAATTCCCATTGATATAAAGGTGTCAGGAAGTTTCTATGAGGTTGCTGTCTTTTTTGACAAGGTGAGTAGACTTTCCAGGATTGTAAATGCTACATTTTTAAAAATGACTAAAGCAAAATCTTCAGGGGAAGGAGGTATTTTATTGAACACCTCTTGTGTAGTAACGACATTCAGGTTTCTTGAAGAGGAGGAAAGTGGGATAGATGAGGCAAAAAAGAAAACGAAATAATCACTTTATGTACTTTATCTCTTTAGCTTTGGTTATCATTGTCTTCTTATTTACTACAATAGATGAGGCGAGGGCTCAAAAGCTCTTTGTTCCTTCGATATTAATTGTTGGTCAAAGCAAGGATGTCAATGAGTCTGAAAAGATAGCCCAAGAGGTCGGCGCAAAGGCAAAAGAAGCTATAGAAAAATACATCTATGATCCCAAGGGGAAGCGAGACCCATTCAAACAATTTGTCGATTCAGGGGCGAAGGATAAAAAGAAACTCGTTCCCCTTCAGAAATATGAGGTCAGTCAGTTGAAACTTACAGGGATTATATGGGGGGCGAATATTAATAAGGCTATGGTTGAGGATCCCATAGGTAAAGGATATGTAATAAAGAGGGGGACACGCATCGGCAAAAATGATGGAAAGGTTAAAAAAATAACAAAAGATAGAGTAATAATAACAGAAAAGTATCGTGACTACCTTGGTAAAATTAAAAGCAGGGAGGTTTCTCTAAAACTCTATCATAGTGAAAAAGGAGAAACACAATGAAACACACAAAGCACAATAATCAATTAAAGGGGTTTATATTTTTCCCTCTGTTGGTATGTGTATTTTTATTTTTTGCATGTTCTGCCAAAAGCATTCAGGTAAAATCTGAGGCTTCAAACAATGATAAAGAAGTGATCAATCAAATTCAAAAGGTAGATATTTCGGAAGATGATGAGAAGACTACAATTACTATCGTTGGGTCTGCACCTATTACTTATACGGTGTTTAGACCCGATGCGCAAGCGAAGATAGTTGTTGATATTCACAGTGCTGATCTGCAGAGTTTAAAAGGTACAATTTTGGTCAATAATGGAACCATAAACAACATAACCTGCACCCAGTTTGATAATGAAGCCGGGAAGGTTGGCAGGGTAGAAGTTTTTCTTGATCAGATCGTAGACTATGAACTGGTTAAGCTTGCAGATAAGCTCGAAATCTATGTGATGAAATGCGTTGAACCGGAAGCCGTTGCGGTTTATGAGGATCAGGAAAAAGAGATTGGAATCGTCGAAGATATAGATTTCAAGCAAACAATGGGCAAATCGCGGATAATCGTATCTACGACTTCTAGAGCCGGTTATGATCTTTTAAGGGTGTCCGAGGACACATTGGTTTTGGAATTGGCTGGAATGGAGATCCCTCAAAGGCTTCAGAAGAGCATGGAGGTTGAGGAGATAGATAGTGCAATAAAACGCATCAAACCATACCAGAGTGTAATCTCTGGAACAAAGGCGGTAAAGATCGATATAGAATTGAAAGCGATGGTTCCCTATCATATCTTTCAAGAGAAAAACACAATATATCTCGACATTGATCAACCAAAGGTAATAACCGAAAGATTACCTGCCATACAGAAAACAAAGATTGAAAAAGTTGCAAAAGAAGAGGTTCAGATTAAGAAAGAAGAGAAAAAGGGCGTCTCTTATAAGATAGAAACTGAAGGGGGAGCTTTAGAAAAAAAATACACCGGCAAGAAGATATCTTTGGATTTTAAGGATGGGGATATAATGAATCTCTTTCGTTTGATAGCTGATATAAGCAACTTGAATCTAATTGCCGCGGAAGATGTTAAAGGAAAATTAACGATTCGAATGGTTGACGTTCCCTGGGATCAAGCCCTGGATGTTATCTTAGAAACAAAAAACCTGGAGATGGCAAGAGAAGGAAACATTATGAGAATCGCTCCTGCCGGGAAGCTTAGAAAGCAAGAAGAGACAGAAAAGTTAGTAACCAGGATTATCCCCATAAACTATGCAACTGCTGGCGAAATTATGAAACAAATAAAGTTAACTGGACGAGGGAAAGCCTCTGCAGATAATAGGACAAACTCTATAATCATTTATGACGTTAAAAGCTCTATAAGAGAAGCAATAGATATAATAAAGACGTTGGACACCCCAACTCCGCAGGTTTTGATCGAGGCCAGGATAGTACAGACCAACCCTACATTTACAAGCGAGATTGGGATTCAATGGGGTGGTGGATATACAAATGTTGCCGGAGGGAGTGACTATTGGTTTCAAGGAGAAGCGGGAGACAACTTTGCTATAAATCTGCCTTCCTCTATAATACATGGAGGCCTGGGGTTTGGTTTTGTAAATAGTTCAGCAATGTTAGATATAAGGCTGACAGCCATGGAGAAGGACGAGAAAGTAAAGATTATATCAAGGCCAAGGATCGTTACATTGGATAATAAAACTGCAAGGATAGAGCAGGGAGTTGAATTACCTTACCTTAAAATGAGTGATGACGCTACAACCGTAAGTACAGAATTCAAAAAAGCGACCCTATTGTTGGAGGTTACTCCTCACATTACACCGGATGGGAGTATTATTATGCGGGTCCTGGCCAGGAAGGATCAAAAATCCTCTCAAACAGGATATGCTGGCGAACCGGGTATAGATACCAGGAGCGCAGAGACCGAGATTCTCATAAAAGACGGAGAGACGACCGTAATCGGGGGAATCTATGAAAATATTCAGACGAAGACAACCTCCGGCATTCCGTTCTTTTCAGATATTCCTGTAATTGGATGGCTATTCAAGAATAGACTCAAAAGAGATGAAACAACCGAACTTTTGATATTTCTTACCCCCACTATAGTTAAACAGAAACCCGTCGTTTAAGAAAGCCTGGGAATTATCATGTCTTAAGGATTGATATTACCTATTCGAGCAGATACCATGATAAAATATCTTACAGCAGGCGAATCCCATGGAAGCGCAATCTCGGCCATTATAGAAGGCATACCGGCAGGTTTGAGTATTGAAGAGGACGATATAAACCTGGATCTTGCCCGTAGACAGGTAGGCTACGGTCGAGGACAGCGGATGAAGATCGAGAGGGACCGGGTTCAAATAACCTCCGGAGTCCGATGGGGCAAGACCATCGGGTCTCCAATACACATGTTGATATATAATAAAGAGTGGGAAAAATGGAAGGAAGAGATGTCCCCCTTTCCTATATATGAGGGTAAGGGGAAACGCGTCACCCGACCTCGCCCCGGACATGCTGACCTTGCAGGTGCGATAAAGTATAATCACAGGGATATTCGAAATATACTTGAACGAGCCAGTGCAAGGGAAACTGCTTGTAGAGTTGCTGTAGGCAGTCTGACAAAGTGTTTTCTCAGGGGATTTGGCATTATGATAACAGTACATGTAATAGAAATTGGAGGGATAAAGGCGAATATTAATGATTTAATGCCTGAGCAGGTATACAAAAGAGCGGAGTCATCTGAGCTGCGGTGTGCTGATGGTGATGCCGAAAGAGAGATGAAAATAAAGATAGATGATGCAAAAGCCAATGGGGACTCTTTAGGAGGTACATTTGAGGTAATCGTCACAGGAGTTCCTATTGGATTGGGAACGTATACCCAATGGGACAAAAAGCTAGACGGAAGGATAGCTCATGCCTTGATGAGCATACAGGCAATCAAGGGGGTTGAGATCGGTTTGGGCTTCGGGTATGTCAAGAGAACGGGTTCTCAGGTTCATGATGAGATATTCTATAGACCTCGAATAAAAGACGATAATGAGCCAAAAGGGCAAAATTCAAATACAGAAGTTCAACGATTGCGATCCGAATGGGGGTTTTTTAGAAACACAAATAATGCGGGTGGCATTGAAGGAGGAATCTCTAATGGAGAACCTATAATTGCCCGAGCTGCCATGAAACCCATACCTACATTATCCAAACCTTTACAATCAGTGGACATAGATACCAAAGAGAGTTTTGAGGCAAGTGTAGAGAGGTCTGATACCTGTGCGGTTGCAGCTGCAGGTATTATCGGCGAGGCAGTTGTGGCCATTGAAATTGCAAATGCTTTTTTAGAGAAGTTTGGAGGAGATTCTATAGAAGAGACAAAGAGGAATTATGAAGGATATCTCAGACATGTTGAGAATTTTTAGATCTTGTGGGTAGGTTAAGAAAGTATTGGATTGCAAGCCGTTTTTTTATTAAGTTTTTTAAAAAACATGCCGATATAAATATTGTAAATATTGGTTTAATAATTATTTTTGATACAAATCCATGAATGAAAGCAACTTGACAATAAGTGATTTTTTATTAATAAAATTTATCTTGATTCCAGAAAGGTTCGTTATTTGCATCGCTATTCGGTAGTTGAAAAGAAGGCGCGTAATTGTTTAGCCATCTTAAGGAGCTAACGATATTTTATGATTTGGCTAAACAGTTACGAAAGCGCTTCTAATTTTTTTAATTAAGAGGTTTTTTGTGTTTAAAAACTTTTATACTATACTATTATTTCCTTCAAAGACAACGAAAGTCAAGAAGTTTAGATTATCCCAATTTACGATAAAAATTATATTTTTCTCTACAGTAACGGCGATGATCGGATTAGGACTTATGGTCTTTGACTATGTAAATATCAAGTTTGAAAGCTTTGAGTTTGCAAGACTGAAGGTGGAAGCCCAACGTCAAAAAACACATATTCAATCATTTGTGGATAAAATAGGATCATTAGAATCTCAGTTGGCCAGACTGAAGCAGTTTGATACAAAACTCAGGATTATTGCCAACTTAGAAAAACCTAAAGATGCGGATCAGACATTGGGCCTTGGGGGATCCCTCGATGGAGATAAAAGATCCCTTATTATATTCAATGAAAAACAGGATAGATTAATTAAGCGTATGCATACTGATTTGGAACAGTTAAAAGTAGAGGCATCCCTTCAAGAGCATAGTTTACAAGAATTACATGAATTTTTACAAGACCAAAAATCTCTGTTGGCTTCAACCCCTTCTATATGGCCAACCAGAGGATGGGTGACTTCCGGTTTTGGATATAGAAGATCGCCTTTTACAGGGCTTAGAGAGTTTCATAAAGGGCTTGACATTGCGACCCGCCTGAATACCCCTGTTATTGCTCCAGCAGATGGAATTGTAACATTTGTAGGAAGGGAAGGCGGATATGGGAAACTTATCGTTATAAATCATGGTTATGGTATTGTTACTCGCTATGCCCACCTCTCAAAAACGTTCAAAAAGAGGGGGCAAAGGGTGAAGAGGGGGGAGCAAGTCGCCGGAGTGGGTAATACTGGAAGGAGTACTGGAACGCATCTTCACTATGAGATTAGAGTTGGCGGAGTACCGGTAAACCCCAGGAATTACCTCCTGAATTAGTTTGCGAAATGTATATTACTAAATATGACTAAACGCACATTAAAGGTATTCTTTTAGTTCTTCAAAGCGTAATATGCCTTCTCTGATAATTATAACGGGGTTGAGGGTACCATCTACAATTGTTGAGCCTGATATACCTTTGGTTTCCCCATCATCAATAATCAGATCAACATTGTATCCTAAGGCTTCATAGACTTCAAGTGCGGTTTTACACCCCTTATGTCCAGATATATTTGCGCTGGTAGCTGTTATTGGGATTCCTGTTTGTTTAACCAATTGCTGTGCAATAATGTTGCGTGATATTCTGATGCCTATCTTGCCGGTATTGCCTGTAAGCAGCAAGGGAAGATTTGAAGATGCATTAAAAATAATCGTCAATACACCAGGCCAGAAATTTTCTATCAGGCGTTTCGCTTTTTCAGGCACACTGGTTACATATTTATATAAAGATTCTTTTCTATCGATTAAAATTGGCAAGGGTTTTTTGTCGGTTCTGCCTTTAATTTGAAAGACCTTAGAAATAGACTTTTCGCAAAGGGCATTAGCTCCCAGACCATAAAGGGTCTCTGTGGGAAAGGCAACAACGCCGCCTCTTTTTATTAAAAGGGAGGCTTCTTTGATTATCGACGGGTCCGGTGCTAAGGGATCAACTTTAATTATTTTTACCATTTTTTATAACCGGGTTAGGGCAATCCTGTTATCGATTGTGATTTGCCAATATTAAGTATCATGTATTCAATATCAAAATAATCTTTATCTATCAATGAAAAAATGTAACTATTCAGCCACAGATTCACACAGATGAACGCAGACAGGTTTAAATTTGAATTTTGGCAGGAAACCAGGGTTCAAAAGGTTTGTATATGATAATAAAAAAAATATCAGTGATGATCAGCGTAGATCGGCGGCTGAGTAGTTACGAAAATACAAATTAAATAAGAAAGGAAAACGAGATTAAAAGGGAATATTTACGATATGTTATCGGATTTATAATGAGATTGTAGGTGGAATTGACAGCGACACTATTTCTATAGTCATCGGCGGGACTGCAGGGTCGATTGTGATAGGGCGAGGTACCTTGGTTGAGTCAAACGATTTCGATACCGCATATATCTTGCCAATGTCTGTACTTGTTTCAGATTCAAATGGTAATCACGTTTCAGGCACTACAGTCTCGTTGAGCGTCTGGCTTGCATTATACCATACAGGGTATTGGGTTGAGATAGCAAAAGATGAATGCATACCATGGATCACAGGGACATACGAAAATGAAGATATAAACAACGTTTTATTCCTTGATTCCGCGCATTTTAAAAACCCCCCTTTTTTAAGGGGGGTTTTTTTGCAATCCAACTTCAACATCAATAATACCCAACAAATTCAGGTTTCCTGGCTGGGGCGACCAATTGATAGTTGACAAATCCGACTTGCTGTATTACACTTTTTTTGTTTTTAACACCTTCGAAGTATTTTAAGGAAACATCTAATTGTGGAGTTGTTTGATGGAGGAAAGAGATGAAAAGCTTATAGAAAGATTGGTAGGAAGAGATGAAGAGTTAAAGAGATTTATAAATGAGCATAAGAAGCTTGAGAGAAAATTAGAAGAGTTTAATAAAAGGTCGTATCTTACCCCTGAGGAGGAGATAGAGAGAAAAAGAATCAAGAAGTTAAAACTCTCAGGAAGGGACAAGATAGAAAAGATACTTTCAAAGTACAGGTAAATTAATAGCGTTTTTATGTTTTATGGTAAAGAGAGAGGATTGTGAAAAGGACAGGTGCGCAAATATTACTGGAAAGCCTTAGATTGGAAGGTGTAGATACTGTATTTGGTTTTCCTGGGGGGATGGTAATTGACATATATAACGAGTTACCAAACTTTCCGATAAGGCATATACTGGTTAGACATGAACAGGCGGCTGTACATGCTGCAGATGGTTATGCCCGTTCCTCTGGAAGGGTTGGAGTCTGTCTGGTAACCTCAGGACCCGGGGCTACGAATACAGTTACAGGTATTGCTACAGCCTATATGGACTCCATCCCATTGGTTGTCTTTACCGGGCAGGTACCAACACGGCTGATCGGCAATGATGCCTTCCAGGAGGCGGATATCATCGGGATCACCAGGCCATGTACGAAACACAGCTATCTGGTTAAAGATATAAAGGATTTGGCCAGGACCGTTAAAGAGGCGTTTTATATTGCTCAAAAAGGAAGACCCGGCCCTGTCCTGGTGGATTTACCCAAAGATGTTATCGCCGGTTCAACAGAGTTTAATTATCCTGAAAGTGTCCATATAAAGAGCTACAATCCTACTTATAAAGGGCATCGTGGTCAGATTCAAAAGGCATTCAAATTGATATTAAAGGCCAATAAACCCTTAATTTATGCAGGCGGAGGGGTAATTTCTTCTGGGGCATCCGAGGAACTCATTGCGTTAGCTAAAACCCTCTCTATCCCTGTTACGAATACACTGATGGGGTTGGGCGGTTTTCCTGGGGACCATGAGCTTTCATTGGGCATGCTGGGCATGCACGGAACCTATAGGGCGAATATGGCGGTTACGAACTGTGATCTCCTGATAGCAGTTGGTGCCCGTTTTGACGATCGGGTGACAGGTAAAGTAGATGATTTTGCTTCTAGTGCAAAGATAGTCCATATCGATATTGATCCGACATCCGTCAGTAAAAGTATTCGGGTGGATATCCCCATAGTAGGAGACGTAAAGGATGTTCTGAGGGAACTCAATAAATTGGCCAAGGAGGAAAAGGGAGATTGGAGAGGCCTCCGCAAAGAATGGCTGGATCAGATATTCCAGTGGAAGAGCACTTATCCCCTGGCATATAAACAGAAGGACATTATAAAACCACAGTATGTGGTGGAGAAGATATATGAGATCACCAGAGGGGATGCCATAATTTCTACTGAAGTCGGACAAAATCAGATGTGGACCGCTCAGTACTACCATTTTACCAGACCTCGAACCCTACTAACCTCTGGTGGATTGGGGACAATGGGGTATGGGTTTCCCGCAGCAATAGGAGCCCAGATTGCATTTCCCAAAAAGACAGTTATAGACATCGCCGGTGACGGAAGCATACAGATGAACATTCAAGAATTGGCAACTGTGGCTCAATACAACCTGCCTGTAAAAATAGTTATTTTAAACAATGGATATCTGGGGATGGTTCGTCAATGGCAGGGGTTGTTTTACAATAAGTGTTATTCTCAAACCTCTTTAGATGCCTCTCCTGATTTTATAAAACTGGCAGAGGCTTATGGAGTAGTCGGTTTGAGGGCGACAAAACCGGAGGAAGTTGTTCCAACAATCGAAAAGGCCCTGTCGATTTCTAAAGCCGTTATTATGGAATTTATAGTAGAAAAGGAAGAGGATGTATATCCCATGGTTCCGGCAGGCGCTCCGCTCAGGGAAATGTTGTTGGCATGACCATATTAGGAGAGATTAAAGATGCGACATACGATATCAGCCCTCGTTTTGAATCAACCTGGTGTTCTGGCAAGGGTAGCAGGCCTTTTCAGCGGAAGAGGGTTTAATATAGAGAGCCTCTGCGTTGCAGAGACCCTTGACCCGTCTATTTCAAGGATGACAATAGTAACCAGGGGAGATGATCAGGTGATCGAACAGGTCACAAAGCAATTAAATAAACTTATCGATGTCATCAAAGTTGTTGATTTTTTTAATAATGACCATGTTGACAGGGAGATGATGCTCGTTAAGGTTAAAGCTGAAATGTCTTTTCGGGCTGAAATCCTGAGGATTACAGATATCTTTAGAGGGAAAATCGTGGATGTTACTCCCAACTCTTACACTATAGAAGTCTCAGGGGATGAGGATAAGATTCGAGCATTTATGGACCTTATAAAACCTATGGGGATAAAAGAGGTTGTCCGGACGGGTAAGGTAGCGATATCAAGGGGTAGTAAGGCGATTTAGCTGTCAAAGGGACGTAGAAATGAATTAGGGGCCTTTCCGGATGGAAACTACTTATAAACAAGGAGGAAGAATGGCGGTTATATACTACGAAAAGGATGCAAATCTGGAGACGTTAAGGGGAAAGAAGATAGCGATTATTGGATATGGTAGCCAGGGACATGCCCAGGCACAGAACTTAAGGGACAGTGGTCTTGAGGTAATAGTCGCTGAGCTCAAAGGAACGCCGAACTACGAAAAGGCCATTGAAGATGGGTTTACACCCACCGATGCCTCTGACGCATCGGCTCAGGCTGATGTAATTCAAATCCTGGCTCAGGATGATTTGCAGGCGAAACTATACGAAAAAGAAGTAAAGCTGAACCTGAAAAAAGGGAAGGCATTGGTGTTTTCCCATGGATTTAATATACATTTTGGACAAATTATCCCATCTGAAACAATTGATGTCATTATGATCGCTCCTAAAGGGCCAGGTCATTTGGTCAGAAGAGAGTATAAAGAAGGTGCCGGTGTTCCAGCGTTGGTAGCAGTTCATCAGGATTATACAGGGAAGGCAAAAGATACTGCTTTGGCTTATGCAAAAGGAATAGGGGCAACAAGAGCAGGAGTCATAGAAACAACATTTAAAGAAGAGACCGAAACAGATCTGTTTGGTGAACAGACTGTTCTTTGTGGAGGTGTTTCTGAGTTAGTCAGGGCCGGATTCGATACCCTTATCGATGCAGGCTATCAACCAGAGATCGCCTATTTTGAATGTCTTCATGAGTTGAAGCTCATTGTAGATCTGTTTTATGAAGGTGGAATCGATTATATGAGATATTCAGTGAGCGACACGGCTGAGTATGGAGACCTGGTGGTTGGAAGGAGGATAATTAATCAGGAGACAAGAAAAGAGATGAAAAGGGTGTTGGAAGAGATACAAAGTGGTAAGTTTGCCAGGGAGTGGATACTGGAAAACCAGGCAAATAGACCCGTTTACAATGCCTTAAGGAAACGGGACAGTGAGCATCTCATTGAAACGGTTGGGAAGAAACTCCGCAGTATGATGGGTTGGATTAAAAAGAAGGATTAATCTTGCGATATATAGAATTTCCTATTGTCAAAGAGGGGTTTCTGTTTATCATTCCTTTCCTCTTGCTTACCGTAATTCTTGCTTTCTTTGTGCCGGTTTACTTCACTTTCTTTTTCGCTTTAATCAACTTATTTCTGATTTTTTTCTTTAGAAATCCAAAAAGGGTGATACCTGATCATGAAAGGGCAGTAGTTGCGCCGGCAGATGGTAGGGTTATTCATGCGGGCAGGTGGACAGAAGACCAGTTTTTAAAAAGAAGCGTATTTAAGATAAGCATATTTATGTCTGTTTTTAATGTACATGTTAACAGGATTCCAGTATCTGGTACGATAATAGATATAATTTATAAGAAAGGAAGGTTTTTTTCGGCAAATTTTAACAAGGCATCTCAACTAAACGAGAGAAATATTTTGTTGTTAGAGACAAAAGATCAAAAAGAAATCCTCTTTATTCAAATTGCCGGATTTATTGCCAGAAGGATTGTATGTTGGATTAAGAAGGGGGACAGCGTATTAAAGGGACAGAGATTCGGCTTGATATGCTTTGGGTCTCGCGTAGATATTTTCTTACCCTTAGAGACCAGGATTAAGGTTAAGGTTGGCCAGAGGGTAAAGGGTGGAGAAACGATAATGGGGTATTTGGAATGAAAAAGAGAAGGATAATAGGCAAAAAAGATAGTATGAAAAAAGGGGTTTATGTATTGCCGAACCTTTTTACCACGTTAAGTTTACTCTCCGGATTTTTTGCGATTATATCTGTATTGGACGGCAAGTTTCAATATGCAGCTTCTGCAATAATGATATCATTCCTTTTCGATGGGCTGGACGGCAGTATTGCTCGGCTTACGAAAAGTACAAGCAGGTTTGGTATTGAATATGACTCTCTTTCTGACCTGGTTGCTTTTGGAGTAGCGCCGAGTTTGCTGGTATTTACATGGGCATTGCAACCATTTGGAAGGTTCGGCTGGTTGGCTGCCTTTCTTTACGTTGCATGTGGGGCACTTCGGCTGGCCAGATTCAATGTACAGGTAAATATAGTTAAAAGTGAAAAGTTTAACGGCCTTCCCATACCAGCAGCGGCAAGCCTTATCGCATCTACTGTACTGCTGTTCTATTACATTGGATATAATGAATCTGCGAAGTACGTAACTATTTTGGTGATGATTTATCTCCTCTCCTTTTTGATGGTGAGTAATATTAAGTACACAAGTTTTAAAAAACTCGGTTTACTTAAAAGAAAGCCTTTTAGCTTTTTGGTAACCCTTGTACTTATAATTATGGTTATTGTAGCCAGGCCGCAGGTTATGTTGTTTACCCTTTTCCTGACTTATGTTCTCTCCGGCCCCTTTTTTTTAATACCTTTTGAAAGGAGAAAGAAGGTTGGGGAGTTAAATGAAAAAGAGACTTAGAGGTTCAGTTTATAGATAGATAGGAAAGAGAAATGACAGATATTATTGAGATCTTCGATACAACTTTAAGAGACGGTGAGCAATCACCTGGTTTCAGCATGAATGTAGGTGAAAAGATAAGACTTGCAAAACAATTGGAGAAGCTGAATGTTGATATTATTGAAGCGGGTTTTCCAATAAGCTCTAAAGGAGATTTTGAGTCAGTAAAGGAGATTGCCAGGAAGTTTAGAAAAGCAAAGATTGCTGCTTTAGCACGAACGGATATCCGGGATATAGACCGTGCATGGGAAGCACTGAAGTCTGCAGAGAACCCCATTATCCATATTGTTATTGCAACTTCTGATTTACACCTGAAATACAAGTTAATGAAGAGCAGAGGAGAGGTCTTGGATGCAGCGGTTAAAGCGGTAAAGCATGCCAAAGCATATACTCCCTTTGTAGAATTCTCTGCTGAGGATGCAACCCGTAGTAATGTTGACTATCTTTGTAAAGTATTTCAGGCAGTAATAGATGCGGGGGCAACAATCATAAATATACCCGATACGGTCGGCTATTCTATGCCTGATGAATTTGGCTCATTAATAAAGAATATCAGAGAAGGGGTAAAGAATATTGATAAGTCTGTCATAAGCGTACATTGCCATAATGATCTTGGTTTGGCTGTGGCAAATACTCTGGCTGCCATAAAAAATGGAGCGAGGAGAGTTGAGTGCACTGTAAATGGTATCGGTGAGCGGGCGGGGAATGCATCTTTAGAAGAGATTGTAATGGCTCTTCGGACAAGGAGGGACTTTCATAGATGTGATACAAATATTCATACTGAGCACATATACAATACAAGCAGGTTGCTTACCCATATAACCGGTATAGGTGTACAACCCAATAAAGCCATTGTCGGGAATAACGCCTTTGCCCATGAGGCTGGGATTCATCAAGATGGCGTCTTAAAGGAAAGGACAACCTATGAGATAATGACTCCACAATCCATAGGGGTTTTTCAGAGCACATTGGTTCTTGGTAAACATTCCGGCAGGCATGCATTCCGTGAAAGATTGAGAGAAATAGGATATGAACTGTCGGAAGAAAACATTAATATCGCATTTAAACGTTTTAAAGAGTTGGCTGATAAAAAGAAGGAAGTCTTTGATGAGGATATCGAGGCTATAATTATAGATGAAATTTTAAGGATACCAGATACGTATAGATTGGTGTATCTGAATGTTATTAGCGGTAGCGTTACTGTGCCTGTGGCTACTGTACAGATTGAGATTGAAGGAGAGGTTATCCAAGAGGCGGGCTTTGGGTCAGGCCCAATAGATGCTGTTTTTAAAACCATCTCAAAGATTGCAAAGACAGATTGCAAATTGATTCGGTACGCTGTAAATTCGATTACCGGTGGGACTGATGCTCTAGGGGAAGTTACAGTTAGGTTAGAAGAGGGCGGAATTCAGGTAATCGGGCAGGGGGCGGATACCGATATCATTATGGCCAGTGCCAAAGCATTTGTAAATGCCCTAAATAGGCTTGACTACAGAAAGAAACACCCGATTGTTATATAAAAGGCATTATTTTAGCCTTATGAAACAGAAAGCACTCGCCAAGCTTTAACGGCAATCAAATTTTACCCCGTGCAGCACTCTCGCCATGGCAGGCCGTGAACCTTAAGGCTTACAGGACAAATAAAGAGATTTCCCGAGGTTTAAAAATATTAATGGGACAGACCATAACTGAGAAGATACTCGCTCATCATGCGGGAGTGCGAGAGGTCGAGCCCGGGCAGATAATAAATGTAAGAGTAGATATAGCCCTGGGTAACGATATTACAGCCCCTATCGCAATCGAAGAGTTTAAAAAGACAGAATCTCAAAGTGTATTTGACAGAGAAAAGGTAGTCCTTGTCTTAGATCATTTTGTTCCGAATAAGGATATCAGGTCTGCCAATCAAGCAAAGCTAATACAGGAATTTGCTAAAGAGCAGGATCTTGTCCACTATTATGGGGTGGGCGAGATGGGTATTGAGCATATTCTGCTCCCGGAAAAAGGAATCGTTCTTCCAGGAGATCTCGTGATAGGAGCCGATAGTCATACATGCACTTATGGTGCACTGGGAGCATTTTCTACGGGTGTGGGAAGTACTGATCTCGCAGCAACAATGATTTCTGGGGAAACCTGGCTCAGGGTTCCAGAGACAATAAAGTTTGTCTATAAAGGAGAACTAAAGAAGTGGGTGGACAGTAAAGATCTAATCCTCTACACCATAGGAGATATTGGGGTTGATGGCGCCCTATATAAGGCGATGGAATTTACTGGGGACGTTATTAAACGTCTATCAATGGCCGGAAGGCTGACTATGGCCAATATGGCAATAGAAGCCGGGGCAAAAAGTGGAATAGTGATTCCAGACAGTATCACAGAAGATTATGTTAAGGATAGAGCAAAAAGAGAGTACAAGTTCTATTCGAGTGATAAAGATGCAACTTATTTTGATACGAAGGAATATAATGTATCAATGATTGAGCCTCAGGTTGCCTTTCCTCATCTTCCTGAAAATGTAAGGGGGATCAGCGAAGTAGGGGATGTCTATATCGACCAGGTAGTTATCGGCTCTTGTACAAATGGAAAATTAGAAGATTTGAGGGTAGCAGCTCAAATCTTGAGGGGGAAAAGGGTAGCCCAATATACGCGTTTAATAGTTATTCCGGCGACGCAGTGGATATATAAGCAGTGTATCAAGGAGGGACTCTTGGATATCTTCATAGATGCTAAGGCCGCTGTTAGCACCCCAACATGTGGTCCATGCCTTGGCGGTCATATGGGGGTTCTTGCCAAAGGAGAGCGGGCAGTGGCCACAACGAACAGAAACTTTGTAGGGAGAATGGGAGACCCCGAAAGCGAGGTTTACCTTACGAATCCAGCAATCGCTGCAGCCTCAGCTGTACTTGGGAGGATTGGAAGTCCGGAAGAACTGTAATCCATCAGGAGATAAGGATGAGATTCAAAGGTAGAGTCATAAGCTTTGGTTCAGACATTGACACAGATGCGATTATCCCTGCTCGTTACTTGAATACAACCGACCCTGAGGAACTGGCAAAACACTGTATGGAAGATATTGATCCTTCTTTTGTTCGGAAAGTAAAGAAAGGTGATATAATCTTTGCAGATAAGAACTTCGGTTGTGGATCATCGAGAGAACATGCCCCGATTGCCATCAAAGCAGCCGGCATATCCTGCGTGGTTGCCAGGAGTTTTGCCAGAATATTTTATCGAAACTCATTTAATATGGCCCTTCCTATACTGGAATGTCCTGAGGCTGTTGATGCCACCCA
>JAUXFK010000023.1 GCA_030623035.1 Deltaproteobacteria bacterium
AAATCTCTATACGTTTTTATTTATTCTTTGTGCCACTGTGCCTTTGCCCCTCTGTGCCTGAGTAGTTACTGCATTTAAACCTGTTTGCGTTCATCTGTGCCTGCCCCGTAGGTCAGGATGATCGTACTGGGGTGAATCTGTGGCTGAATAGTTACGCCTTTTTTTCGAAACAACACATCTACCACATTCCGGATATACTGTTCGTCTGAGATCCCGTCCGTTGCTTCTTGCGGAAACTTCACAATTGATCTGAAATTTCCTTTTTCTTAGCTGCAAAAAAAAGCCCCCCATAAAGGGGGGCTTTTTGTCTACTGATTGCGGGTCTTATAGCTGACGAACATTCTCTGCAGCCGGACCTTTCTGGCCTTGTACAACGTCAAACGTTACCCTTGCTCCCTCAGCAAGAGATTTGAAACCTTCTGCCTGGATTGCTGAATGATGAACGAATACATCTCCCCCACCATCCTGCTCGATAAAGCCAAACCCCTTTGAATCATTAAACCATTTTACTGTTCCTTCAGACATACTTCACTACTCCTTTATACTCGGTTCCTTATTGGAACCATTAATAATGAGGTCTGATCCATTATGGATAGACCGTATTGGCAGTCTATTTGTTCAAAGTCCATAAAAACTAAAAACCGCATATCCTAATATAGATTGTGCGGTCTGCTTTTCTGTAATTTTTAACTAAAAATAGATACTGCGCACTGAATACTTTTATACTATGTAACATATGTCCTAATAAAAGTAAAGCATTTTTTTTATGGAAGATACTTATAAATGAATTTCGCAAGGTACGCTACTACGGATTTATAGTCAATGGTCGATCTAAAGCCAAATTAGCCCGGATCAGGGAAACATTAAAAATCGAACATAAAGATAGTATCAATGCTGATTATTTTGTGCTAAAATGCCCCAATTGCGGCAAGGTATTTTAATTTAAAAAATTCTGGATTCTAATCTCAAGAAAAAAATCATAAGGGTCTGTTAAAATTTGCTCATTTCTGGATGGACATTGACGAGATTTTATGATTTGGCTAAACAGTTACGAATCTAATATATACAATCACCAATATTTCAGGGAACCAAAAAGATAAGGAGGATGGTATGGATTATAAGAATATCAAATATGAGATGAGGGACAGGATTGGTATTATCACACTGAATCGGTCGGACAGGCTAAATGCCATAAATGACGTCATGATCGACGAGCTTGATGATTTACTGCGCAAAATAGAGACCGATCTAGATGCCAAGGTGCTCATAATCAAAGGAGCCGGAAAGTCATTTAGCGCTGGCCAGGATTTAAGCGGGAATGTTAGCTCTACAATAATGGCTTCTCCGCCCGGAACTCCGGGTTCGGCGAAAGAATTACTGGAAGCACAACGGAGGCGCAGTCGGAGGTGGGAGTATATTTTCAACTATCCAAAACCGACCATTGCTCAGGTTCATGGCCATTGTATTGGTGCGGGCTGCTATTTGGCCATGGTATGTGACCTGGTGATTGCCTCGGAAGATGCTCTCTTTGGTGACCCTGCACTCAGGATGGGTCTCACATCGGCTATGCCCCTTTGGACCTGGCTGGTAGGGGACAAAAAGGCCAGAGAACTCGTATTCCTTGGGCGTAATGTAAATGGCAGGGAAGCAGAGCAGATAGGCCTGATCAACATGGCAGTACCCGCCTCAAGACTGGAACAAGAGGCAATCAGATATGCGAAAGCGATCAGTATATGCCCAGGCGATGGTATGGTGTTGTGTAAGGAGAGTATCAATGCCAACCTCGAGGCCAGAGGCGTAGGGGCTGCATGGAGATTCCTCGATGACATGCAACTCATCAACCAGCAGCAACCGTTTGGTCCTTGTGAATTTAATTTCTTTGAAGTCAGAAACAAAAAGGGATTAGAGGCTGCATTACAAGAGAGGGACAAGCCTTTCAAAGATCTGGGTTTTTAGTCTGGTCCATGGAATTAGACAGCGATCCATGATTCATGGCAAACGACTTCGTAACCATCCTTATTAAAGAGGAGGATTCAATATGAATTATGAAACCATTATACTGGGGAAAAAAGAAAAAAGAGTTGCCGAGATCACATTGAACCGTCCGGATAAGCTCAACGCAATAAACGATGTTATGATGAAGGACATCAAAGCAGCCCTGGAAGAGGTGGAAAAGGATACGGATATCTGGGTGGTGGTAATAAAGGGAATGGGCAAGGCATTCAGCGTGGGCGAAGACCTTACTCTGAAGTGGCCTTCAGATGTAATGACTCCTAATCCAAAAGAGAGGTGGTACCTCAGTGAACTCTGGGAGTCGGAGTTGCGAAAGTCGAATTTCTGGCAGTACATATATAACTACCCCAAGTTTACCATTGCCCAAATCCATGGACACTGCCTTGGCTGGGGGTGTTTCCTTGCCATGGTATGTCGAACCTCAATCGCCAGTGAGGATGCCCTATTCGGTGACCCGTCAATTCGAGCTGGTTTCACTTCCCTAAATCCTCTATGGACATGGAAGATCGGAGTGAGAAAGGCGAGAGAACTTCTCTTCACAGGAAAGTATGTTAACGGCAAAGAGGCTGCACGGCTTGGACTCATTACGATGGCAGTCCCTGAAAATGAGCTCATGGAAAAAGTGGCTCTGGCTGCAGAAACACATGTTTTGGGAACACCGATTGGGGGATACGATTCACAGTCTTTCGAAATGGTATTTATGCGGACTACCTTTGACATTGCTGGCTTGGCAACCGCCTGGGGCTATGCAACCAATATACATGCACTCAGTGCGATTCAGAGGCGCGGTTTTGAGCCAGGAGAGTTCGATTTTTTCGAAGCCAGAGAGAGGCTGGGACTTAAGAGGGCAATTGCAGAAAGGGACCGTCCATTCAAAGAGCTTGGCTTTTAAGCCGGAAAAAACTTTGAATCTTTGGCAAAATAACCCAAAAATGTTCGTCAAAGTTGGCTAAGCATTTAGACTTTTAATCTTACGAATAGGAGGTGTAATATGCCTACGTTTGAAGACCGCAATTTAGATTTGATCAAATGGCACACGCAATATCAGAAGAACCAGTGCGAAGAAGCCTATGAAAAGATGGTCAGCGAGGGCAGAGAATACCGAGCCATTATCTATGAAAAGAAGGGAAGGATTGCAAAGATTTCCCTGAACCGGCCGGAGAAGTCCAATGCCCTTAACGATGCCCTTTACTGTGACCTCCTTGCGGGTCTTGGCGAGGCAGCAAGGGACGATGATGTGAGGGTTGTCGTAATAAAGGGAGCTGGCCGATCTTTTTGCGCCGGGCATGACCTATCCAGTCCTCCAGGGGATGAGTCTCCGCCAATTGACCCCAAATACCATCCCACAGTAAGGGATTTCTTCCAATTTGAACGACGCCGCTGCCAGAAGTATGAAGATATCATAAACTGTCCGAAAGCTACGATCGCCCAGGTGCATGGCTATTGTATCGGTGCGGGTGAAGGTATTCAGGCATCGTGTGATATAACCATTGCCGCTGAAGACGCTCAGTTTGGCACACGGGGCTTCGACAGGCTTACCATGGGGATAACTGCAATGGGGGGCACCGGGGCGCCGCATGTATGGCCTGGTGGCTCGGAACGATACCGGGCATTTCGGATATTGCCGGAAATCTCGGGCGAAGATGCGGCGGAGTTAAGCCTGATAAACAAGGCTGTTCCTGCGGATAGGCTGGAAGAGGAGGTAGACAGGTGGGCGAAGGCGCTGAGTCTTATCCCCAACGAACGGTTCGCCATTGCAAAAGAGAGTATAAACAGTACCCTTGACATAACAGGCCTTGGAAATGCCTTCAGAAACCACTATAATATACATCTTGCGATTCAATTTGTCCGCTTTCGGTCTGATGAGACCAACCTGTATAAAACAAGGAGAGATAAGGGGCTAAAAGGCTTTGTTCAAACCCGGTCGATGCATGCTACTCCCACTTTAAAAGATGACTCTAAATAAAAGACAAAGCCTGGATGTGCCATTGGTAAGAGGCTTTAAATAACAATTAGAGCGACAAAGGAGTAAAAAAACAGATCAGAACGGAAGAAATGCGAGTCCTCTAAAACGAAAGGGCTTCATATCCCTTTAAAAGGAGGTATAAGTATATGAGCGGATTTGGTTTTAGCGAAGAGCAAGAGATGTTCCGAAAAATGGTGCGCAACTTTTCACAAAAAGAGCTCGCCCCTGGAGCAAAAGAACGGGCGAAGCAAGAAGGTAACCGGGAAATGGCCCAAAAGTGGAGCAAGAAGATTGCGAGTGTAGACCTTATCGGTCTGGGTGTTCCCCCTGAATATGGGGGACAGGGGGCTGACTGGGTGACAGTTGCCATTGCAGTAGAGGAGATGTCAAAAGCGGATATAAACCTGGGTGCATTTCCGGTACTGCCCGCATTAATGGCAAAGTCTATGGATATCGGTGGAGTCTCGCAGGAAATACGTCAAAAATACCTTCCTGCCATGTGTAAAGGGGAGTCTATGTTGTGTCTTTCCATAACCGAACCCAATTGTGGTTCAGACGTTGCTGCGATAAGAATGAAGGCAGTAAGAGAAGGTGACCACTATATCCTCAATGGAGAAAAGACCTCTGTCAGCGGGGGTATGACAGCCGATCTATGCTATATTTTTGCCAAGACCGACCCTGGGGCCGGGGCCCGAGGTGTGACCTCTTTTCTTGCCCCTCTTGATCTTCCTGGAATAACGAAATCACGCATCCCTGATATGGGATTCAAAAATGTTACTCGAGCCTCTCTGTTCTTTGACGATGTTCGTATCCCGGTAGACCATCGGCTTAGTGATGAGGGGAAAGGCTTCTACATGCTGATGGGGACTTTTGACGTTCTTCGAGTATTTTTGGCACTATCCGTGCTGGGTGCAGCGGAGACCTCCATCAATGAGGCTATCGACTATTCAAAGCAGCGTACTGCCTTTGGACAGCCTATTGCCAGGTACGAAGGGGTTTCCTTTAAGATTGCAGAGCATGCTACCAGGATTGAGGCGGGAAAACTGCTCTGTTACCGAACATTCTGGTTAGCAGATCAAGGAATTGTACACACCAAGGAGGCAGCCATGTGCAAATGGTTCTGCCCTGTTGTTGCCCGTGAAGCGATCCATGATGCCTTACTCATTCATGGACATGTTGCCTATAGTGAAGAACATCCTATTGAGCAGCGGCTAAGGGATGCAATCGGTTATGAACTGGCCGATGGCACTGCAGATATCATGAAGATAATCGTAGCCCGGGAATTGATGGGAAAAGAAACCCGGCCTTATTAATACTACAGCGACACTTTTGGATAATTCCGTTAAGAGCCTGTTTGAAAGACCACTTTCCTCACTTGGATTGATTTTTTTGATCGTTCTAAGTTCGCTGCGCAAAATCTTAATAACTCGGGCTATCGCCCTCAAACAACTTAAGATTTTTATGCTCCGCAGAACTAAGAACGATTGACAAAAAAACTCAATATATGTTCGTCAAGAGGTCTTTCAAACAGCTTGTAAAAAATGTCGCTGTAGTATTAAATACTTTCTTTTGTCTCCGGGCCAGGGAAGATCTTGATAAAGGATAATTGCCAATGAAAGAAATATGCTTGGGGGTAGACGGCTTGACACTTGAGGATCTGGCAGCCGTTGCCAGGTATAGTGCTCATGTCCATTTGAGCGCAGAATCCGAAAGAAGGATAGCCGAGGCCCAAAAATTGATTAAAGAGTGGGTGTTAGAAGGGAAGATCATATACGGTATAACCACAGGATTTGGTGCCCTGAGTGATGCGATCATTTCCAGGGCAGATATCAATCAGCTTCAAAAGAATATACTCATGAGCCACTCTGCAGGCGTGGGGTCCCCCCTGGATAAAGAGACGGTTCGGGCCATCATAGCCCTTCGCATCAAAGATTTTGCCAGGGGAAACTCAGGTGTCAGACTCGAGACCGTGCAACAACTCATAGCATTTTTAAACCGGGGCATCTGTCCCGTGGTTCCGGAAAAGGGTTCTGTCGGAGCGAGCGGAGACCTGGCACCTCTGGCCCATCTTTCATTGGTACTGATTGGACTTGGGGAGGCCTCTTTCAAAGGCAAGAGAGTGTCCGGGGCAGTGGCTTTGGAAAGATCCGGTTTGGCCCCTCTCGATCTTGAAGCTTGTGAAGGTCTGGCCCTTATCAATGGGACACAGGTTATGACTGCTATAGGCGGGCTGACCTTATACGATACCGATATGCTTTCCAAGATAACGGATATAGCTGCTGCTATGACCTTAGAAGTTCTTATGGGGAGCAGAACGGAGTTTGATCCCATGATTCATCATGTTCGACCGCATCCAGGTCAGGCCATAGCAGCCGATAATATGCAACGGATCACCCGGAAAAGCGAAATCGTGAGTTCTCATAAGGACTGTAGCCGGATACAGGATGCCTATACATTGAGATGTTCTCCTCAGGTTCATGGGGCAAGCAAGGATATCATTAACTTTGCTAAGGGCGTAGTTGAAATCGAGATGAATTCTTCGACAAATAATCCCCTTATATTTCCGGAAAGGCAGACCTTTCTTCTTGGGGGAAATTTTCATGGTCAGCCTGTCGCACTTGCAATGGATAGCCTTAGTATGGCGGTTTCGGAACTGGCCAATATATCAGAACGGCGGATTGAACGCCTGGTAAACCCCCAGTTGAGTGGGCTGCCCGCTTTTCTGGTAAGCGACGGTGGGCTGAATTCAGGTTTTATGATCGTCCAGTATACCGCGGCATCCCTTGTTTGTGAAAACAAAGTGCTCTCCCATCCTGCATGTGTAGACTCTATCCCTACTTCTGCCAACAAGGAAGACCACGTGTCTTTGGGTACGATTTCCGCCCGAAAATGCAGAGACATTGTAAGAAATTCAGAAAGGGTTATTGCCATCGAACTCTTGTGCGGTGCGCAGGCCCTTGATCTGTTCACCAATATGAAACCGGGTGAGGGGACCCTTGCAGCCTATAGACTCATCCGGGAGCATGTTACCCATCTGGATAAGGATCGCGTTATGTCGAGTGATATTGAGGCCATGGTTCAATTGATCAGGAGTGGAAAGTTGCTTAAAAAGGTTGAGCGGGTGGTCGGGAAGCTGAAATGAGAACTTATCTTTGATATTTCGAATCCAATGCAACAGGAGGCATGAATATGGGTGAATCAGCAAGAGAAAGGCTTATAAAGGATCTCAAAATCGGCTGCGGTGAACCGCGGCCTGTAAAGGCTCCTCATGGGATGACCTTGCACTGCAAGGGCTGGCATCAGGAAGCAGCCCTCAGAATGCTTTGCAATAACCTGGATTCAGATACCGGCGAGAATCCTGCGGAGTTGATCGTTTACGGAGGTACGGGTAAGGCTGCCCGCAATTGGCCTTGCTTTGATGCGATTGTAAACTCTCTTTTGGATCTGGAAGACGATGAAACCCTTCTTGTCCAATCGGGCAAACCCATAGGCATCCTTAAGACATACACCCATGCACCAAGGGTGCTCATCGCCAATTCCAACATTGTTCCCCATTGGGCGAATTGGGACTGTTTTCATGAATTGGATCAAAAGGGCCTCATCATGTACGGTCAAATGACCGCAGGGTCCTGGATATATATCGGTACCCAGGGTATACTGCAGGGAACTTACGAGACCTTTGCAGCCCTTTCCGAAAAACACTTCAAAGGTAATCTTTCCGGACGTACAGTCGTAACAGCCGGTCTCGGAGGCATGGGAGGCGCCCAGCCACTGGCGGTTACCCTTAACGGGGGGGTTTGCCTCTGTGTAGAAGTGGACATGAATCGGATTCAAAGACGCCTTAACACACGCTACCTCGACACAATGACCGGCGATCTCAATGAGGCCATCAAGATGGCCGGGAAGGCAGCATTAGAGAATAAGCCACTCTCCATCGGTTTACTCGCAAATGCCGCCTGGGCCCTGCCGGAAATGATCAAACTAGGTTTTATCCCCGATGTAGTCACAGACCAGACCAGCGCCCATGATGAACGCAACGGGTATGTGCCGGCCTCCCTGCCCTATGAAAAGGCATTGGCATTGAGAAAGAGCGATCCGAAAAAATACATGGATATGGCCCTCGATTCCATGGCAGTACATTGTCGAGCGATTCTCGAAATGAAAGAGAAGGGAGCTGTGGCATTTGACTATGGCAACAATCTGCGTGCCCAGGCTCAAAAGCGCGGGGTAACGAATGCCATGGATTATCCCGGTTTCGTCCCAGCATATATACGACCTCTTTTCTGTGAAGGAGAAGGGCCTTTCCGATGGGCTGCCCTTTCCGGTGATCCCAAAGACATTGCAGTCACAGATCAGGCCCTCATTGAGGCCTTCCCAGGCAAAAAGAGGATGGTGCGCTGGCTTAAAATGGCCGGAAAAAAAGTGTCCCACATGGGGCTTCCTGCCCGTATTTGCTGGCTCGGTTACGGCGAGCGGGACAAAGCAGGAAAGATATTTAACGACCTTGTAGCTTCGGGTAAAGTATCTGCCCCTATCGTTATCGGACGAGACCACCTCGACTGTGGGTCAGTGGCATCACCTTACAGGGAGACGGAAGCCATGAAGGATGGGTCTGATGCTGTGGCAGATTGGGCACTTTTGAACTGTATGGTCAACGTGGCCTCAGGAGCCAGTTGGGTCTCATTCCATGATGGAGGAGGGGTCGGTATTGGTTATTCACTTCATGCGGGTCAGGTGTCGGTAGCGGACGGAACCCCTCAGGGAGAACTCAGAATCACCACTGTGCTCAGAAACGACCCTGTAACCGGTATTTTCCGCCATGCTGACGCCGGATACGACCGTGCCATAAAGGTTTCTAAAAAGCATGGGATAAAAATACCTATGATTAATATGTATAAACAGAAATAATGGAACGCATACAATAATGTCTATTTACAATGAACAGCCCATATTTGAGCTGCAGATTTTCTGATAAACGAGAGAGAATCATATTCCAGTTCATTATTCAAGGAGTCAAAGCGCATGTCTAAACCGTTGATTGAATGCGTACCCAATTTCAGCGAGGGACGTGATCGTGATGTCATTGAGGCGATTATCGACCCCTTTAAAAACAAGAAAGGATGCCACCTGCTCGAGTACCGGGCGGATAGAGATCACAACCGTTTGGTCATAAGCCTTGTGGGTCAGCCCAGACCTATTCAGGATGCTCTTGTTCAAGCGTCCCAGGTAGCTATTGACAGGATAGACATGGAGCGTCATCGAGGCGGGCATCCCCGAATCGGCGCTATTGATGTGATCCCCTTTGTCCCGCTGCAAAACATCGATATGGATGCTTGCGTAAAACTGGCTCACGAATTCGGCCACAGGTTTCATGAAGAGACCGGTATTCCGGTATACTTTTATGAGGAGGCTGCTCTCAGGCCGGACCGGCGTCAACTGGAAGTTATCCGAAAAGGCCAGTATGAAACCTTAAAGGCCGAAGTCTCGAATCCGGCGAGACATCCCGATATCGGAGCACCTAAACTCCATCTTAGTGCCGGTGCAACTGCAATTGGCGCACGAAAGTTCCTGATCGCCTTCAATGTCAATTTGGGAACCGCGGATATCCATGTAGCAAAGGAGATTGCCAGGGCTGTCCGTTCTTCGAGCGGTGGTCTCTGCCACGTCAAGGGCATAGCTCTTGCCCTCGAAGATCGAGGTCTCACCCAGGTCAGCATGAATATTGTCGACTATGAGAAAAATACCCTTTACAGGGTTTTGGAACTCATACGGATAGAGGCGAAACGCTGGGGTGTGTCTCTGATAGAAACAGAGGTCTATGGTATGATCCCGGCTGCTGCGCTTCTTCATAGTGCGGCCTATTATCTTCAAATCGCCAACTTTGATCCCAAACAGGTTATTGAACTGGCGATTTTGGAAAAAATTGGACAGGATAAGTAGAATGGCAAAAAAAGGATGGGGTTATGAGCCTGTTTGATCTTTCCTTAAAGGAATTCATTAACCGATTGTCGAGTGATTCTCCGACACCCGGTGGAGGAAGTGTGGCAGCCTTGGCCGGCGCTTTAAGCGGGGCTCTTTGCAGTATGGCTAGCCGCCTGACCTTAAGCAGGGAAAAATACCGGGATGTCTGGCAGGATATGGAGAGGCTTTGTGATGGTGCCGATGACCTGGCTTTACAACTTTTGGAATTGGTAGAAAAAGACACCGAGGCATATAATCAGGTTATGGCTGCATACAAATTGCCCAAAAAAGATAAATGTCAGAAGGCAGAACGTGCGCAGGCCATCGATCAAGCCATAAAGAACGCTGCCCTGATTCCCATGGAAACCCTTAAAACACTGGACAAACTGGCAGAACTGATCGATGAAATACTTGAAAAGGGAAACCCCAATTGCATCACTGACGTCGGTGTTGCCGCACAATTGATTCAAGCAGGTGCCGCAGGCGCTGCCTACAATGTCCGGATCAACCTTTCAGGGATCTCGGATAAGGGCTTTTCGACCCGATTAGAAACAAAAACATATGCGTTGCTCGCCCGTATTACAGATGCTGTCAGAAAATATGACGAAAGGGTTGAAGAGAGTTTGCCTTGAATCCTGAGAGAGTCTGTTGAGTCTTTAATCCAAAGAAGACCGCAAGAGGGTACCACTATACTGAATGAAAGAGAGAGGTGAGAACAGGTTGAAACCCCCTCAAAAAACATTCCCCAAAAGGGTCGATTCCCTCTGGGTGAATGCTCATCTGGCAACCATGAGACCAGGGACATCATACGGTGCGTTAAAAGACGGTGCGCTGGCTACTTCTGATGGGAAGATCGCCTGGATCGGTGAAAGGAAAACCTTGCCCAGGGATGTCGAGTCCAGGGCATTGGAAGTCTGTGACGCACAGGGAGGATGGATTACACCCGGACTGGTGGACTGCCATACCCATCTTGTCTATGGAGGCAATCGGGCTTCTGAATTCGAACTGCGTCTTCATGGTGTATGCTATGAGGAAATCGCAAAGCAGGGCGGGGGTATCTGGTCTACGGTTTCAGCTACGCGCGCGGCCAGCGAAGATGACCTGTTTCGCCAAAGTGCTCCTCGGCTGGTCTCTTTGATGTCAGAAGGGGTGACTACAGTGGAAATCAAATCTGGCTATGGGCTTGATCTTGAGACCGAGTTGCGTATGCTGCGGGTTGCCCGACGTCTGGGAGAAACATTTCCTGTCACCGTATGTCCTACATTTCTTGGGGCACATGCCCTTCCACCCGAATTTAAAGGTCGAGCCGATGATTATATCGATTTTATCTGCGAAGAAGTCATGCCGGAGGTTGCAGCCCAGAACCTTGCAGTGGCAGTAGATGTGTTTTGTGAACAAATTGCTTTTTCACCGGAACAAACCGAGACTGTGTTTAAGGCTGCAAGGGCTTGCGGGTTGCGAGTCAAGATACACGCTGAACAGCTTTCCGACCAGGGGGGGACCGCACTGGCGATAAGATATGGGGCACTCTCTGTTGACCACCTAGAGTACCTTTCCGAGAAGGGCGTTCGTGCTCTTTGTAAAAGCCAGACCGTGGCTGTATTATTACCTGGGGCCTTCTATTTCCTTCGAGAAACAAAACTACCTCCCATAGACCTTTTGCGACAATATGGCATTCCCATGGCCATATCAACGGACTGTAACCCAGGTACGAGCCCGGCGGTTTCAATCCTGCTCATGCTCAATATGGCCTGTTGCCTGTTTGGGCTGACCCCGGAGGAGGCGCTTTCTGGTGTGACGATCAATGGGGCAAAAGCTCTTGGCCTTTATGACCGTATCGGAACCCTCGAAACTGGAAAGGATGCGGATTTTGTGGTCTGGGACATATCAGAACTCGCAGAACTGGCCTACAATATGGGGCTAAACCCCTGTCTCCATATGATAAGACAAGGGGTTAAAGATCAACGATAATGAAGATAAGCAAAGTATTTTCGTTAAAAGAATAAATGAAAAAAAACTAAAACTCTTTGCAAAATTATAAAAGAGGAATTTTTTTCCCAACCGATCTGAGAAAATCATTGGCAATCAACAGATTTTTGAAAATTTACTTTTTTTCTTGACATCTTTTCAATATTTGATAGCTTCCATGCAATAAAATAAGAAAAAACCATACGAAAGGCAGGGGAATACAAAAGATGACTAAAAAAACTTTTATGGGAGTAGTAATTTTATTAGTATTTGTCTTGACAGTTTTTTGGTTTTTATTTGAGGCGGATAGAACGCCGCCAAACATTACTCTAAAAAGTGAAATAGCATATCTCAGTAAAAATCAAGAAGTTAAATTTTGTGTCGAGGATATAAAGAGCGGGATCAAGTATATTAGATCCACAATAATACAAGAAGACTTAGAAAAGGAGATTTTATCATCCAATTTTCAAAAGAAAGAGGTATATAACAAAGAGATAAATGTCCATATTCAACCCGGAAAATTGGGGTTGAAAGATGGTAAAGCAACTCTAATCATCCATTCTCGTGATCATTCCATCTTTAATAACCAAACGAGGCTGGAAAAAGACCTGATCATCGATACCATTCCTCCACAGATTGAGCTTCAAAGCTACAGACATTACATCAATTTGGGAGGCTCGTGTATGACAATCTACAGCGTGTCCAAAGATTCTAAAAAAAGTGGGGTCCTTGTGGGTGACATTTTCTTCACAGGGTATCCCACTGACCCAAATGGAACTCATATCGTTTACTTTGCAATGCCCTGGGACGCCTCTGATTCAACTCCTATTCTAATCATTGCTGAAGATGGCGCCGGCAATAAAACCAAACGGTCTTTTCCTTACCTGATTCGAAGCAAGCGGTTTAAAAAAGAGGATTTAAACATCCCGGATCAATTCCTAAATCAAAAGATACCGGAGTTCACCGCCAGGTATGACCATCTTATGGGCAATAACATCGATATATTTCTGGAAGTAAACAGAAAACTACGTAAAGAAAGCAACACTCAAATTATGTCTATCTGCAGTAAATCCAATTCGAAAATTTTATGGGAAGGTCCATTTATAAGGATGAAAGGGGCATCTAAAGCCTCATTTGCCGATTTTAGAACATACTATTGTCAAGGAAAAGAAATAGATAAACAAGTACACATGGGAGTAGATATCTCTGCTTTAAAACGATTCCCAATAAAGGCAGCCAACAATGGGATTATCGTTTTTGCTGATTATTTGGGGATTTATGGCAATACTGTCATCATTGACCATGGTATGGGGCTTTTCAGTATGTATGCCCATCTGAGCAGTTTTGATATAAAGGACGGACAAGAAGTAAAGAAGGGCGATGTTATCGGTCGTACTGGTACTACAGGGCTCGCCGGAGGGGATCATCTTCACTTTAGTATGATAGTTCAAAATACCTTTGTTAATCCCATTGAATGGTGGGACCCTCATTGGATTCATGATAATATAACCTTAAAACTGCACCCCGAAGAATCCGAGTAAAGACTTCGTATTATCTTTGACAATGCGCATATAAATGAAAGGGGGATTTTATGAAAGACTGGCAAGATGAATATGCTCGGAAACAGATCTCAGCAGAAGACGCTGCCAATCTTATAAAGTCAGGGGATCGGGTAGTCTTTACTGCAGGGAGAGAGGCCTTTGCTGTTGGGCTGGCACTCTCTGCCAGGAAAGAAGAGCTTAATGGGGTGAAGGTATGGGTACCCTCGCCTGGATACGACTTTGGATGGTATGATGAAGGCTGGGAAGATTCTTTTGATGTAACAGTAATGATGCCTACAGCAACATGCCAGGAGGCGGTTGATGCCAAAAGGGTGGATGTAAATTTCGGAACCCTGATGCCCTTTTATATGCTTGAGGAGATGATGGATCCTGATGTCCTGTTGACCGAGGTATCACCACCGGATGATAAAGGCTTTTGTAGCTTTGGCCAGTCTCTATGGAATAAAAAGAGGCATATTAAGGAAGCCAAGCTGATAATCGCAGAGGTAAACAAGCGTCTAATCAGGACATACGGTGAAAATTTTGTCCATATCTCTGAGATAGATTATTTTGTAGAGCATATATCTGCAGGAGGAAGTTTAGGGACAGGGACATTGGCAGGAAGACCCAAAAAGGAACCTGAGCCTTATCTGAAGGATATTGCCAGGCATGTAAGGGAGATAATCAAGGACAGGGATACAGTCCAGATTGGAGTTGGCAGAACAACAGAACCCCTGGTAGAGCTTGGTATGCTGGACAATAAGCATGATCTGGGATATCACTCTGAAGCAACACCTCCCGGGGTAATCACCCTCGTAAAAGAAGGGGTGATTACAGGGAAGTATAAGAATATTAACCCTCACAAGGCAATCGTTACATCACTGGGAGGAGGGACCAAAGAAGAGATGGAATGGGCGTCTAACAATCCAATCTTTTATCTCGTTGATGTTGGCTATCTGGAAGATATAAGGGTTATTTCTGCTCACGATAATATGATAGCGATAAATAATGCACTGGCCATAGACCTTACAGGACAGATTACGGCAGAGAGCCTGGGCCCCCGTATAATGAGTGTAGCAGGCGGACAGATACCCTTTGTCTTTGGAGCTTTGCTGTCAAAGGGGGGACGGGCTGTAACCGTACTTCCCTCTGCTGCTAAAGGGGGCACAATATCACGCATTATGCCTATGCTGCCCCAGGGTACGGGAGTAACGATACAGCGGAATTGTGCGGATTATATCGTAACGGAATACGGAACTGCCAGACTTTTCGGAAAGTCAATAAGACAGAGGGCCCTGGAACTTATTGCCATTGCTCATCCTGATTTTAGAGATGAGCTGAGGGAAGAAGCCCAAAAAATGTTTTGGGCTTAAACCCTCACGGAATTCATGGATGCGAGCTATAGAACTGCAAAAGATATCAATTTTTTCATTTCTCTATGCGGACTGATCGGGTGCAATGGGTTTTCTCATCGGTAGAATTCCCACTCGCACCAGACATCCTCCGGGTGTTCGTCAGGAGGGCATACCACACAACGGAGCTGCCCGTCCGGGACAAAATCCTTGATCAGGCTTTTAAAGCAGGAAATCCCCACATCCTTGCAGGGGAATTCACCTCTGCCGGCCTTTACCCTTGCCTTCTGAGGAGGGCAATCCGTCATCCTGAGCACGAACTTGTTCTCTGAGGCCTCTGGGATTACAGGCTTGAAGATGCTCCATACAGGGTCAACTTCAAATGCTTTAAACAGACCAGTGAGACCGTCTTCAGTTATGTCATAGGTCTTCATCACTCTCTTGATGTGAATCGGCATAAACCTTTCCCAGACCTTACAGTCCATTTCAATGGCAGTCTCAAGGCCGTATTTCTCTTCTGCTGCTAAAAACCAGAGCCCATCCATTGTCATCAGGCTTCTGGCAAACAGGTTTATAAGTTTTTCCATAGAAATATCCGTCATTTTTCTCTTTTCTCCTTCCTTTCTACCTGCTCAAATGTTCACATATTCACGGTACTCTCCAAATACATCCCTTAAAGTGTCACACATCTCCCCAACACTCGCATAAGCCTTAACCGCCTCTAAAATGGGAGGTATCAGGTTTACACTCTCATCTTTCGCCGCATCCTTCAGTCGTTTCAGTGTTGCTTCTACTTCCTGATTGTCCCGTTCCTTTTTTACTTTAGTAAGCTTTACTATCTGCTTTTCCTCTGCCTCAGCCCTCTTTTCAGGGTCGTAAGGGTCTGGCACCAGCCTGGCAGTCGTCACTTCGAGTTCGTTTTCACCCGTGTAACGGTTTACTCCAACAACAACCTTTTGGCCTGTCTCTACCTGGTGTTGATACTCGTAGGCACTCTTTGCTATCTCATTTTGCATCCATCCCCTCTCTATGGCCTCGATAACGCCCCCTAAATCATCAACCTTTTTGATAATTTCCCATGCCTCTTCCTCAATCTGGTCTGTTAGGGCCTCCATATAGTAGGAACCGGCAAAGGGATCGATAACGCCGCACAGGTCTGTTTCATGATGAAGAATCCTGTTCGCATCTTCGCACAACTGTTGTGCTTCAAGACTCCAGCCCAACCCCAAAGGCTCATCATAAGGTGGGAAAACATAGGGGATACCGCCGGACAGAGCGGAAGCGATGCCTCCAACAACAGATCTCGTCAGGTTATTAAGTGGACGCTGGGCAGTGGTAGATATATTTCCGGATGATGCAAATGAAAAACGCATTAAATAGCTTCTGGGCTTCTTTGCCCCGAATCTTTCTTTCATTATCCTGGCCCACATCCGCCGTGCAGCACGTTGCAGTGCGATCTCTTTCAACATTTCCAGACTACCGCCGAAACCGAGGAAGGTCATGCGTGGCGCAAAGGAATCGACATCCAGTCCGGCATCGATCCCCAATTGCACATATGCAATCGCGTCACATAAATTGAAAGCCAGGGATTGAGCCAGAGAGGCTCCAGCTTCTCGCATGTGATAACCGGACATACTAACAGTATTCATTTTGGGCATGTTCTTGGTGCAGTAAACAATGGTATCCCTGGTCATCCGCATAGACGGTCTGACTGGAAAGACCTGGGTGCCTCGAGAAAGGATTTCTTTTAAGATATCATTCTGAGGGGTTCCCCTCAACTTATCGAGAGGGATACCCCTCTTCTGGGCCAGGGCGATATACATTGCAAGGATAATATTCGCTGTAGGGTTTATTGTCCAATTAGAGGCAATCTTGTCCAGATCCCTGCTATTTGTGAAGGCTTCATAGACAACCTCAAAATCCTGTAAGGTATCCACTGCTACGCCTACCTTGCCCACTTCACCTTGAACCGCGGGATTATCAGAATCATAACCACACTGAGTGGGGAGGTCAAAGGCGATATTGGGTCCTCCTGTCCACCCACGGTCTTGCATTGCTTTGTAGAAATCCCTTGTGTCCTCTACTGTCCCATAACCAGAGTATTGTCCTGCTCTAACGAGCCCCCCGCTCGTTCCCATGCCTCCTGGTGCGATTATATCCATGGGTGGATTGACTGGGTATACTCCTGCAGTGTATGGAAATTCTCCAGGGAAACCCACCTTTTCCAGGAAGTCATGGTCTTTAACATTCAAAGGGGTACAGAATTTAGATGGGCTTTCTGTTATCCCAAATCGCTTTAAAACCCCATTCAGTGTCACTTCTTCCCATTGTTTTTTTCTCTTTTCTATCTCCTCTAGTTCTTGTTTATTAAACATTTTTTCCTCCTTTCTCCTTAATTCATCTTTTGCAACTGTTTAGCCGGATAATGATTTGGATGGTCTTTGGCAAACATTTTTAAGTTATTTTACAAAAGATTCAAATAGAGCAAAGCGAAAAATTGCAGATTGTTCGGGGGAGCTTGAAAGTGAGTTATTTACAATTTCAGGATAAGCAATGGATTGATTTCAAAAGGGAGAAAGTCTGCTTCAGGTTTGAAAAGGAAACTTCTCGCGATGAACTCATTAGAACGGATCACATTAAAATACTAATCCCAGATGGTAAATTAGTCAAGAAAAGAAACAGGTCTTGTAAGGATTTGACTTTTATGCTTTTAAATAGTATGTTTTTAAACTGAATTTTTAACCTTATTTCAGGAATATGATTATGGATTTCAGTCTGAGTTCTGAACAGAAGATGTGTAAGGATGTAGCCAGAAAATTTGCTGAAGTTGAGATTGCTCCCCGGATAGAAGAGATGGAAAAGACACGGCGCACCCCAGGGGATTTGATAAAGAAGATGCGTGATCTCAATCTCTATGGCATTCAGTATCCTGAGAAATACGGCGGTGTCGGCAGTTCATTTTTGGAATACTGTATGATACTGGAAGAGATATCCAGGGTCTATTGCTCGATTGGCGGTCACATCGCTGTTAATTCCCTTTGCACTGGCACCATTTATGATTTCGGTACTGAAGCGCAAAGAAAAGAATACCTGCCGGATTTGATTTGCGGCGGGTCTGTTGGCAGCTTTGCCTTTACAGAGCCTGATACCGGTTCGGATCCCAGGGCAATCAGAACCACGGCATTACGAGAAGAAAACGAGTGGGTCATCAACGGCAATAAGACGTTTATTACGAATTCCACTCTGCCTGGATATATGGCGGTCTTTTGCAAGGATACAGAAAAGGGGGGCAAGATTACCAATATCATCGTTCCAAAGTTTTGTAAGGGATACACTGTAGGGAAACA
>JAUXFK010000185.1 GCA_030623035.1 Deltaproteobacteria bacterium
GTGATGATCTCGTAAAAAGTCAAAAAATACCATTTCCCGTCATTCCGGCAAAAGCCGGAATCCAGTGTTTTCAAGCAGTTGCGGACCATCTGGACTCCGGTTTTCACCGGAGTGACGCCTTTTTACGAATTCATCAAGATTTATAAGTTAAAAAAATAACTTAATGTTTTTTGTCTTTAAATAGTTTCATTTGGTCTTATTGAGTTCTATAGTCTAAATATAATATAAAAATATATAATGTCAAGAAAAAAAATCATTTTTTTCACCTATCAAATGATTTTTAAAAAAGAGAAAGGAATTGACACTTGTCATAAAAAATAGTAATAATATATTTAGGATGCTGAATACTCGTTAAAATTGTAGATTATTGAACTCCTTCATTTAGAAAAATATTTCTTAAGGGACACCAGTTAAGCATTTTCAAATAGTTGAGACGAGTTAGTGTCCATCTATAAATGAGAAATTTTGTTCAAGGTCAAGGAAGGGGAAGGAATTAAACCGAGTTCCAATATGTCTGCTTCAGCGACACCTGTCCCTATTATCTCAGGGGTTGGGAATATATGATGCAACAAAATAACGTTCATGCTTCGTACAGGCATCGATATAACCCCACAACCGGCAAATCAGGGCCAATACCGGTTTGGTCCGATGATGCTTTGAAAAAAGACATTATAGATGATTAGACATAGGCAGAAAAGGAATAATACTTATTTTATTAAACCTTGTTGAACACAAGCATCTATTTTTACCATTCCTTAATAAAAACCCCTATTACTATAATCAGTGTATCTTGAAAAGCATAGCTAATATATATGATAACAGCCTCATATAAACACACAGGACTTCCGCCATTATCTATCCTCATCTATTATGAAAGGAGAAATATAAATGAAAAAGGGTTTGTATGTCTTTGCGCTATTTAGTTGGCTTCTTCTTACAGGTATGGGTGAGCTAACCGGAGAACCGGATAACAGCATACCAACGCCTGACAAAAATTTCGATGCAACCTTCATTGATAATCAAGACGTTACAGTCAAATGCACACAAGTCAGTATGGATGGTGAGATTTTTGTTTGGGGGAAAAAGGGAAAAGGAACGGTTACGATCTCTTTTGAAAAGATTAAAGCAATAGAATTCATAGGTGGAGACAAATTCGTGACTGCAGAGGTTGAACTTACAGATGGTAAGAAAGTAAAAATTGCGGTAGATAATGACAAGGAGTTCTTCGGAAATCTAGAGTTCGGCACTTTTCAAATAGAGGCACGTGATCTTAAAAAAATCATATTTTAGAGGTAACTGTTCAGTCAAAGACCATCCCATTATTTGGCGAAACAGTTACGAAAAATGGCATTATTGTCCATCTGGAAATGAGCATTTAATAAAAGGTCGACAAAAGGTGAATCGTTTCGTCAAAATGGCCATTTCTGGATGGACACAGACAAAAAAAGAGGGATATGGATGATAAGAGAAGTCGAATACTTTTTAAAAGGCGGTCCTAAAAACACAAACAAGTGTTTGGAGATCGTATCAGAACTGATCGATGAAGGGTTCAAACATGTGGTAATCGCCTCTACATCAGGTGATACCGGTCTAAAAGCAGCACAGAAACTGATGAACAGAGATGTCAACCTGGTAGTCGTCACCCATTCTGCAGGGTTTAAAAAGCCAAATCAGAATGAATTGTCTAATAAGCATAGAGAAGAGATTATCAATTTGGGAGGAAAGATATATACCGGCACTATTTTAACCCACTCAATTGAGACATCCTTAATGGCGGAACATTCCGGCATCTATCCAACCTATCTGATAACCCAAACATTGAGAAGAATCTGTCAGGGGATAAAAGTGGGTTGTGAAATCGTTATGGAGGCCTGTGATGCCGGTTTAATACCGGAAGGCGAAGAGGTAATAGCAATTGGCGGCACCGGAAAAGGCGCGGATACTGTATCAATCATTAAATCCGCGGCTTCCAAGAGGTTTCTCGAATTGAAAGTCCTTGAGATCCTGGCCAAGCCCAGGGAATAGGATTTGGAAGTCGAAAATGAACCAAAGCAATGAACATGACCTGCAAGATCACCTGCGAATAAAGATAGATTTTAATCATATGATGAGCGATCAAATGGGTTCACAGCACGGTATTACCCTCGATGAAATCGATGACCTGGCTGAAACCTCTAAAGAGATTCATAGTGACTTAAAAAACAAAAGAGAGAAAGGAGAGCTGCCCTTCCTGGACTTGCCGTATAACAGGGAATACATCGCAGAGATTAATGAGATCAGCTACACCATACGGAAAAACTTTGATAACTTCGTTGTACTGGGCATAGGAGGCTCTGCATTGGGTGGTATTGCTATACAGGGGGCATTAACCAACCCCTTCCATAATATGCTCTCTAAAAAAGAAAGAAAAGGCATTCCAAGAGTATTCTTTGCTGATAATATAGACCCGGATGGGTTTCAAAGACTCTTGGATTTCCTTGATCTTAAAAAAACCGCTTTCAATGTGATCAGTAAATCCGGAGAAACTGCCGAAACCATGGCTCAGTTCCTCATTGTCAGAGAAAGACTCATTCAGTTATTCGGAAGAGATGCCTATAAAAAACATATAGTTATTACTACTGATTTAAAGAAAGGATGGCTACGGGAGATTGTAAACCAAGAAGGGTTTGCAAGCCTTATTGTACCCCAGGGGGTAGGTGGCAGGTTCTCTGTTCTCTCTTCGGTGGGTCTGCTCCCAGCAGCGGTTATGGGAGTATCCATAGAAGAGCTGCTTGCTGGTGCAGAGCTTATGGACAGGCTTTGCCGGTCTGAGTCCCTATGGGAGAATCCAGCCTATATGACAGCAGTGCTTAAATATATCGCATGCACAAAAAAGGGGAAGGCCATATCAATAGTCATGCCCTATGTTGATGCACTAAAGGGCGTAGCGGATTGGTACTGTCAAATATGGGCAGAAAGTCTCGGGAAAAAATTCTCCTTAGACAATAATGTGATAAACGCAGGTCAGACGCCTGTTAGGGCCTTGGGAGTTACGGATCAGCACTCCCAGTTGCAACTCTATATAGAGGGCCCTTTTGATAAAGTCATTACATTTATTGTGGTTGAGAACTATGAAAAAGAAGTCTTTATACCCCCTGCCTATAAGGACCTGGAAGGTGTCACATATTTGGGGGGGCACTATCTAAACGAATTGATTAAAGCGGAGAAAGTGGCTACAGAGCTAGCCTTAAAGAAGAACCAGCGACTCAACCTTACCATAACCCTGCCTACTTTAGACGCTTTTACCCTGGGGCAGTTGTTCTTTTTCTTTGAATTGCAAACCGTTTTTTCAGGAGCATTATATCACATCGATCCCCTAAACCAGCCAGGTGTTGAACAAGGGAAGCAGTTTACTTACGGTTTAATGGGCAGAAAAGGCTTTGAAGACAAAAAGAAGGATGCACAAGATTCCGCCCGCAAAAATAAAAGGTATATCATCTAATGCGGCAATCCGGAAATATCTTATTATCATTTATATCGGTCACATTAATCATTCTATGTTCCTGCGCATCTCACAAATCCCTAAACTATCCAAAACCATCGGACAGGGCAAGACAGATAGGTATCGCATCATGGTATGGTTCGGATTTTCATGGTAGAAAGACATCCAGCGGGGAAACATATAATATGTATGCCTTAACAGCAGCGCATAAGACCCTTCCTTTCAGTACCTATGTAAGAGTCACAAACCTTGAGAATAAAAGGTCTGTAAAGGTAAAGATAAACGACAGGGGACCTTTCATAAAAGGAAGGATTATAGACCTATCGTATACAGCAGCAAAGAACCTGGATATGATAGGAAGCGGAACCGCAAAGGTAAAAGTAGAGATCGTAAAAAAGGCAAAAGATCAAGATGTCACATATACTCTCCAGGTTGGCTCTTTTAAAGAAAAGAGAAACGCATTTAAATTAAAAAGGGAATTGGGCAGTAAATATAAAGACGTATATATCGTTACCAGTAATACCCTGCCTACCACATATTACAGAGTTCGAATCGGGCATTTCAAATCAGATGAAGAGGCCATTAAGGCAGCAAAAAGACTTCGCATGGATGGTTATACTGTCTTTCAAACCAGAAGAGACTGATCCCCTCCCTTTTTCTTATCCTCTATCCATTATAAGCAATATCAAAGGGTCAAAAGGATTATGATAACCATAGATGCAGAGCTTAGAAGAAAGATACTGAGTTAAACATTACAGAAATCAAGCACATGGATGACCGGTTACGAAATATATTAAAGGCTGAAAAAATGTAAAGGAAAAAAGGAGATTTTCAAGATGGAAATACTGAAAGAGATGAAGCTCTTTATGGAGCCTGAATCTGTTGCCTTAATCGGTGTGTCAAGAAACATCCATGAGGGCTCATTTAATATCTTAGGAAATCTGATAGAATACGGTTTCAAAGGAAAGATCTATCCGATAAACCCGAAAGCGGATGAGATTCTTGGTGTTAAAGCGTATCCGGACATAAGGGAAATACCGGAAAACATAGACTTGGCTGTGATTGCGACCCCACGCGCTACTGTTCCGGATCGGGTGAAAGAGTGTACGGAAAAAGGAGTCGGCGCCCTGGTAATCATTGCGCAGGGGTTTGCTGATTCTGATGAAGAAGGCAAGATGCTTCAGGAAAAGGTTCTGGAAATTGCACGAAAAGGGAAGACAAGGATTATGGGTCCCAACACCTTCGGTGTCACAAATGCCTATACGGGGCTAAGCACCGCCCTGCCCCGTTTTAAGCTGGAAAAGACCAGAGTGGGCATTATCTCTCAAAGCGGTCTCTTTTTCATAGGTTTTCCTCAATTCAGGTTTGGAAAGGTTATCGACATAGGCGATTGCTGTGATATCGATTTTGCCGATAGCCTTGCCTATTTTGAAGATGACCCTCAGACAAAAGTCGTCATGCTTCATATGGAGGGCATCAAAGACGGACAGAAGTTCTTTAAAGCAGCAAAAAAGACAACAATGAAGAAACCCTTGATTGTCCTTAAATCAGGCAGAACCGAGACTGGTGGAAGGGCTGCTCAATCCCATACAGGCTCAATCGTTGGAAAGGACGAAGTATATGATGCAGTGTTTCGGGAAACCGGTGTGATAAGGGCAAATGATGAAGAGGAAGCAGAAGACTTGATCCATACATTCTTAACCCTTCCACTCATGCAGGGGAAAAAGACGGGTATTGTGACATGGGCAGGGTCTACAGGTGTGATTACTGCCGATGCCTGTGATAAGTATGGTCTAGACGTAACAAAGCTTTCAAAACCCACACTGGATACATTACAAAAGCTCTCCCCTCCCCCATGGCTCCCCCTTGGAAACCCCGTAGACTTATGGGCATGTGTAGGTCTCAATGGGTTTGATATTGAATACTTCAGGAATAACTTTATACTGATACTGGAGGCTTTACTGACTGATGGAAAGAGTGACGGCATAGTCGTCATTGTCCCTGACTTTCTTGAACTCTTTAATCACGAATGGTGGGATATATCTACCACGGTTGAAGAGGTGACTTCGAAATTTCCGAATAAACCGATTGTATTTTCCGTTTTTGGCCCAAAAGGATTATTGGCAGAAAACCTCAATAAAACAGGGAAGACCGTTGTTTTTAACAGTTGCGAAAGGGCAGTAAATGCCCTGGCCAGATTAAATCAATATTACGACTACTTAAATAGTGTCCATCCATAAATGGCCCTTTTGCCCAATCTCTGTGTCAGGCTCAGATTTTAATCCTCGAA
>JAUXFK010000217.1 GCA_030623035.1 Deltaproteobacteria bacterium
CAAAAAATACCATTTCCCGTCATTCCGGCAAAAGCCGGAATCCAGTGTTTTCAAGCAGTTGCGGACCATCTGGACTCCGGTTTTCACCGGAGTGACGACTTTTTACGAATTCATCATATATAGAATACCAGAAAAGCAGAAAAAGGAAAGAAGAATCTAAGGGTCAAATTTCAAAGAACAGGGGAGAGCTCGGGTTGAAAACTTGAACCATTATGGCTCTTTCTGTTCTTATATATCATGATCCATCTTAGCAAGTTCTCCAGGGTATTTGATAACTGGCCAAAATGGTCAAGGAATTGAATGGACTTTCCATATTGTTTCGACATAACATCACGGTCTTTATACCCGCAAGCCAGGGTTATTAAATCGACATTTTGCGCCTTGCAGTAATCGATACCATACTGGACATTACAACCACAATTCGATTCCCCGTCTGTTACATGAATGATTATTTTACGTCCATTGTCTTTTGACATCAAATAGGCTGCAGCTATAATAGCCTGCCCAGAGGCTGTATGCCCGTTTGGGGGAACAGATAACAGGGTATTTCCATTTATTAATTTTGAAATCATACAGGTGTTATCCACTTCAAAGTATGCATAGGCCTTTAATTGATTGTTAAAACCAATAAAGGCTTTATGAATGTTTGCAACCGTGTTTTCTACTAATCTCCACTTAGATCCTCCCATAGACCCTGAAGCGTCCATGAGTAGGGTTATATTCCAGGTCATCTTTGGAATGAACTGTTTGTCCATGAAGCACTTGCCGGATATCGGAGCCCGATATAACCGTCTTTTGTCCACCTTCCCACTTGTAAGGCCATGATTCACAAGACATTTTCTGTCAGAATAGTTCTGAAATATTGCCTTCAAACGTGCGACCATGACGTGGTCTATTACCGGATGTGCAGGGATATTGAAATCCCAAATTGAAGTGGGTAGTACCTCCTCATTGTCTTCACCTACTATAGAGTGTATAATAGGAGTGATATCACTCGAATTGCTTGCCAAATTGACCTCAATTTTATCTATCAAAGAAGGACTGAGGGATTCTTTAGTGCTTCTTTTTTTAACCTTTTCTTCAGTCTTTGCTACCCATAATAAGGCCTTTTCTTCTATGTTCCACGAATTGACCAGGCCCTTGATTTTTTTCCAGACATTAAAGTACAGATTGGAGCGCATTTCGCAGCGATTTGTAACGTGTTGACTCTTGAGAGCTACTTCTTTCAACTCAGGAAGAATGCTGTCCAGTATAATTAGAGGCTTTTCGTACTGTGGCTTTATATAATCAACCACCTTATCTCCTATTGCCTTCAGCCACCAGATATAGAGCAACTCATCTACTGTAATCCCTCCAATCTTTGATCCCCTAAATCCATTGCCCACTACTGCTGCCCTCGATTTTCTAACATAGCTCCCTAAAATCGATTGCTCGGAAAGATGGTCTATATATATATCTTCCCCGGCATACACGATCTTGTGTATAATTACCTTTTCGCGAATCTTCTCTTCACTGCATAACTCTTCGATCTTTTCCCAGACAAAGTGGCTCCATTCCTTTCTGTGAAAGGCTTCATGTATTACACAACCCAGTAAATAGTCGACTTTGCTGTTTGGTACAGGATAATTCCCCATTATATAAGTTGGGTCAAGAGAGATGACGTCCCTGTATCGACTGGACATGCCTGTCCATTCAATATCGCCTACATTCTCTCCAATATGACCGGCAACCTTACGCAATGACCTCAAAACATTGGCAAGTTCTACAGACTCCTCAGATGAGGTATTCTTCCTCCAGTATTCGCATATTCCTTGATTGTAATTTTCAGATTCTTTCCATGGTGCACTGGCTCTTAATACATCTCCGGCCCCCCATCCAGCACGTAACGACATCCCTTTTCTTTCATAAATATCCTGGCTATCCGTAGAAAGCTTTACCGGTCCAATATCCATCTTCTCTACCTCCTAAGTCAATTTCCAACACAAAGCAAAATGAAAATACAGCATGCAATGCATTATTTAAAATCCCTGTTGTTCTTAAGGGCATCTATCAACTCTTCCATGGTATACTTCTTCTCATCGAATACCAGTCTCTTCATTGCTGCCAGACTGTCCGTATTCTCTACCCAGGTGATATTTTTTTCCCTCTTCATCTTAATTACGCTTCTTTCCTAAAAAAGGTGTTTCTTATTCCACATCTAATGCATCTATTTTCATTGTACAGCGCATCTTTTTCACCCTCTGCCAGTTTCTTTATCTTATAAGCTGAGTCACGTACAACGCTGTATATAACTCCAAATCCTGGCTCTTCTCTATCGGTATATCCCTCATTTGACAAATCAAGCATATTATCCACTAATTCAAAAAATATACGCATGCTTTCTTCACATGATCTCATTTTATATCCTTATTTAAGGAAAACAGTTTATATCCAATTATTCTTATTAACAGCAGGATTCATGCCAATATCATATTTGTTAAAATATATTACTCTTTTTATTCTTTTAATACATTTGGTTACATAATTATCTTTAAGTTTTACTTAAAGGTTATTCCAATATTTAATAGACGGTTATATGAGGTATTTAGAGACAATTACGAGACATTTTGTATCATATACAGCTAAGTATAGTTAACCAAATGATATCATTTAAGCTATATGTAACAATATATAAGATAAAAGATAAAAAGAGTTTATTCCTAATATATTTTTAGACAGTATCCTTTTGTAAAAAATATTAGTAATAAACTAGATTCTTATATTAATACAATAGGTTAAGCAATCTTAAAATATAGTAAAACTGTCGGTAATCAATGAGGAAAATTTCTGGGTGGGCTTCAATAGTGTCTCGGTTAACAAATGATACAAATATGTCTCAAAGGAACAATCGAAAAGATGATAAAGACGAGCGAAAAGGCAAGATCCTTGGGGAAATACACAGTTTGTTTTAGCCGGCATTATCTCTGTCCCACATCACCTGGCCGTCTATAATGGTTCGCATCACTTTTAAATCCATTAGCTCTTCGGGGGATATTTGGGTAGGATCATCACTCAAGACTACCAGATCAGCAAGCTTGCCATTGCTAATCGACCCTTTCACTTCTTCTTCAAACGATACATATGCGCCCCAAATCGTATACATCTTGATGGCATCCAATACAGAAACACCTTCATCCCGGCAAAAAAGCTGCCCACTCTCCACTTTTCTTGTCACAGCCGCATAAATGCCTATCAGAGGGTTGCTTGGTACTACTGGTGAGTCCGAGCCAAAGGCGATCTTAATGCCATTTTCGTTGTACGAGCCAATAGGGAACACCCAGTTTAATTGTGATGGAGGAACTTCATCGAGATATCTCTGCCCTGTATAATAGAGGAACGAGGGCTGGCCTATTATGATTGCATTACTCTTTTTTATATGTGGCAATAAACCGGGAGGACAGATAGCACAGTGCTCCAGACGATGGCGGTGATCATATCTGGGTATTTCCAGCAGGACAGACTCTATGGCTTTCAGGGATGCCTGTAACATATAAACATCGCTAACATGAAAGGCAAGCTGAAAGCCGGCCTTTTTCGCCATTAATGCCACGTTATTTATGTCCTCCTGCAAAGGGTGGATACAACCAGTGCTCTCATCGAGAGCGATCTTTACTCCGCCCAAACGCAAAAGGCTATTACCGCTGCCTGTGATTAGCCCCTGCTTATGAAAGTCCTCAAAAGACTCGGTACCTACCAGCATAGTAAACCTGGGACATAGGCTTCCTCTGTCTATTAGCCCTTTCAATCTCTGCCAGTGATACAATCCGTTGGTCCAGCTCGTATCCTGTAAAGATGTAATTCCAAACGAGAGGTATGCATTGTTTGCTAATTTCACGCCCTCTTCCAGTTCATTATCATCGAGAGGAGGTATAGCCCTTTCTACTTGCTCGTTCCTGCCTGATATTAGTCCATTTGGCCTTTTTGTTTCAGTATCTCTATGGATAGTACCGGATGAGGGGGCTTCGGTCTTATTGTCAATACCAGCGATTTGTAATGCCATACTGTTTAAAACGCAGTCCTGCCCATAGCGATGAACAAGAATCACCGGATTTGCTGGTGCAGCTTCATCCAATTCCCAACGATTGGGAGCACGTTTCTCTGAAAGACCAAGTTCATCGTAATTTGCAGCCCTTATCCATTTGCCCCCCGGCGTTTGTTTTGCCCGATTATGAATCCGCTCTTTAATATCATCTATGTCCTTCACCGCCTCTTTTGAGCAATCAACATAAACCAAAGTAGCTGCAAAGGATAGAGGATGACAATGGGCATCGTTGAAACCAGGAATTACCGCTCCTCCTTCACAGTCAATTAGTTTCGTATCTGTCCCCTTGAATCGGTCTAGTTCATCTCTTCTGCCGACTCCCATGATCTTATTGCCTTTTATTGCTACAAATTCGGCAAATGGTTGTGCCGGATCGAGGGTTATTACCCTTGCGTTATAAAGAATACAATCTGATGCAAATTCAGAATTTTCATTTCTCATCTCTATATTTTACCACCTTTTCGATTCGAGCGTTACAGACTATTGCCGATGGCTTCTCATGCCCCTCTTTAGAAGGATTTTTTTTGCTCAAAGTCTTTTGATCAAGGCATTTCTTACACCTTAATTCACTACAGATTTGACACGAATAGCAGTCCTTACAATTATACTTCTTAACTCTTCCGGGTCTCTCTTCCGGAACGTATACTTTCCCCTTAAGACCAGAAACACTTTCGAAAGCCATATCCTCTTATTGAAATAATGGGTTTATGTTTATGGTATTATTTTAGCCTTATGAAACAGAAAGCACTGGCCAAGCTTCAACGGCAATCAAATTTTAACCCGTGCAGAACTCGCATCTTTCCCCCTGTTCTTTCTTAACTCACTTAGATGTTCAAACAGTTGCA
>JAUXFK010000101.1 GCA_030623035.1 Deltaproteobacteria bacterium
ATTGGCAATCGATCTTTTTCTTTGATTTTATTAAATCCTTTAATTTCAATTGGTTAGTGCTCAGAGATATCTTTATAATCATTAAAAGTAAAGGGTAGCTGCATTTTTTATAAGGGAATCATCCGTTAAATATTTCGCTTGCCAATTCACTTATTAAAATCTATATTCTATTTCGTGTCGAACCGTAAATAGCCCTTTTGCCCATTCATTTATTTTAGACTTAGGGTCAGGAAGAAAAACCCCTTAAAAAATCCGTAGAGGTATGAGACCTTGAGCTTTAAAAAATCAACCAGAACTGAACTTTTTTCCTGGCTGCTCTATGACTTTGCCAATACATCCTTTACGGTGATGGTCGTTACCTTTGTCTATTCTGTCTATTTTAGGGATATTGTTGGAAAAGGGTTGGGAAATAAGGCTGATTTGTTATGGGGACTCAATGGATCGATATCCATGGTTATCGTTGCTCTTCTTTCTCCTTTTTTAGGTGCTATTGCCGACCATTTAAGAGCAAAAAAGAAGTTTTTGGTATGCTTTGCTCTAATATGTATCGTATTTGGGGGGCTGCTTTTTTTTGTAAAAGAAGGAATGATCATAGAAGGGATGATCCTATTTATAATTGCAAACATTGGATTTCAAGGAGGAAATGTCTTTTATAATTCCCTTCTGCCGGAGGTCTCCACCCAGGAGAATTACGGTAGAATATCTGGATATGGATGGGCATTTGGATACCTAGGGGCCATAGTTATAATCCTTATCTGTAAGCCTTTTCTATCTGGGGGGTTTGAAGAGGCAAACCTCTCAAACGTAAGATTAACCTTCCTCATATCCGCCCTGTTTTACCTGTTTTTTTCTTTACCGATATTCTTCTTTTTTAAAGAGAGAGGGCAAGGGGGTAAGGGAAGGGATGTCTCCTATATTGTAGTAGGATTTGGGCGATTAAGAGAGACCTTTAGAAATCTGAAACAGTTCAAAGAACTGGCAAAATATCTTTTATCATACTTTGTCTATATTGAGGGCGTTACTACAATTATATATTTTAGCACTATTTATGCCAAGGAAACCTTACACTTTAAGATATCGGAATTGATACTTTTCTATTTAATCGTTCAAACAACAGGCATACTTGGGTCTATCTTCTTTGGCTGGCTTGCAGATAAAATTTCCTCCAAAAAGACCATTGGTATAACGCTTTTCATATGGTGCCTGGTCGTAATTGGGGCCTATCTTGTAGAAGACAAAACCATTTTTTTTATTATCGGCATATTTTCAGGTATTGCAATCGGTTCAAGCCAATCTGTCAGTAGATCCATGATGGCACTTCTAACCCCCAAAGATAAAGAGGCTGAATTCTTTGGATTTTATGGGGTGAGCGGTAGACTCTCTGCTGCAATAGGCCCTCTTACTTTTGGTGTTGTTTCAGCCTGGCTGGACAGCCAGAGAATTGCAGTGCTTTTCACAATGTCCTTTTTTATTATCGGATTTGTCTTACTCCAAAGAGTTGACGAGGAAAAAGGAATAAGGGCTGCTAAATATTTTTCCCATCCAGCATCTTAAAGCCATAGGCTTTGTAACTACTCAGGTTGTCAGGTTCAAGGTTCACAGTTCACGGTTGGGCGCATCCAGGGTGACATAGGGTTCACTCTGGACTTTCGTGTAAAACTGCCTGGCGTATTGCAAGATCCTGATAAACTCCGCATTCGTCTCGGAATCGAACCCTTTTTTATCAGTTTAACCTTGAACCGTGAACCCCGGAACTTTGAACCTGAGTAGTTACTAGGCTTTTTTATTATATATTTAAGACATGATAGAAGTGTATCGATGAGTTTGGATAAATGGTCAAATTTTCATAACTTCTCCCTGTATTGCTTGACATAAAACATTTATCTTGATAGTTTTGTTAATGGTTTATATCGTATTTCTTAAGGTTTTTTCAAAGCTGAACCCAAAGACCTCGGATATTTTCAAGGATGTGCTCCTAAAAAGGCAACCTAACGGAATTATTAAGCTAATACCTTTTTAATCATTGACAGTGATATTGATTAGAATGTTTTATCGATAATAACGGCATCTTTTTTTGACAGCAATTTAGTTAAACCTATTACATAAGGTAAAGAAAATGAAAAATAAGATACTCTTTATGTCTTTATTTTTTGGTATATTTTGCATCCTTTTATTCTATAAAGAAGAAGCAAATGCCCGAAAAGACCAACTGGCCATATCCCTTACAAAAACCATTTATGTAAAAAAGTATAAAGATCAAAATATATACTACGAGCTATACACCATAAAAAAAGGAGAATGGTTATGGAAAATATTTAGGGATAAATACAAAATTCCACCAGAACAAATGTCAAGAATCTTTAGCGCATTAAAAAGGTTAAACCCTGGCATTAAGAACACGGATATGGTTCACCCCGGGCAAAAGATACTGTTCCCACTTATAGAAGAGATGAAAAAATCTCATATTACACCTTCTTCCTTGCCGCCATCTTTTACTTTTGAGGAATATACCGTAAAGCAAGGACAGAATCTTTCAACGATATTAATGAAAGATTATAATGTGCCCAAATCTCAAATTTATAATCAGTATTTAAAACTATTCTGTGGTTTAAACCCTGATATTAATGACCCTGATTTAATTTATGCCAATCAAAAGGTATATATCCCTGTATATAAAACTACCTCAAAAGAAGAACGTAAGCTAGCAAAGAGAAAGGTCAAAAAGGCTTTAATTACAAAGAAAATTGATGAAAAAAAAGGCCCAACTGCTTTTGAAGGGACAAAATGGGAGAAGGGTTCAGTAAAAGCGGAAAGGAAAATACCGATCATTGCCGAATATAATCCAAACACAGTTAAGGATACCATCGGAACATTTTTTAAGGATATTGGAGGCGGTTATGTCAATAGAGGTAATTATTATATTCCAATTGCCGGAGGGGGGGAGTTAACCTTAGACACTGGAACTTTCCCTGTTGTAGAAATGAAAAGTGGGAAGAAGGTAATCATAGATTTTGATGATGAGTTGCCTGCAAGCATGGAGGAGCTGATAGAATCGAACTGGGAAAAGTACAAGATTATTAATATAAAAAGAGAGGACACGATAGAGTCTATGCTTTCCAGGATTGTTCCCCAATTGGGGCCTTATTCTATGATAAAAGGGGACAACCCCATAGAATTAAAGGACAAAATAACAGCAAAGATTTGGGCGGACTGGGTTATTACTAAAAAGCAGTCCGGTACCCAAAAAGATAGAATATTTGCTGTTAACTTCATTGGAAAAGGTGAAAAAGGGACTCCACCGGCAGTTAAAAATTATATTGAATCGCGCGGGGTGAGGGTTATTGATCTCTCTTTTGCTGAAGATAATAAACAAATAGGAAACCAAGAGAAAGGTACAACCCGTTTTGAAAAAGAGGTTGATTCCCTTTATTCTTCAACGAACAAAGACCTGATCTGTAGTCTTTTGAGCTTAATCAATCAGCCGTTTTCTAAAGATGTAAAGGTTCCCCTCCAAAAGACTGATAGCAGCAGTTTTAAAATGGGAGTTACAGCGGATATATCCATGGAAAAAGGAGATGATAGTTGCCTTATCAGCCTTCAGGGCTTATCGGATAACCTGTTAAAAATTCTACATGAAAACGGGTTTAAGGTTCTGAATATACAAAATGATGAAGCCTCCGAGTCAGTAATCGCTAAGGTATTGGATTTCTTAGGTTTTCGATTCTCCTCTTCAGTATTTGAGTTTGATACTGCCAAGAAAGGGGATCCTCAAAATATTAAGCTCATAATTCCTGGTTTCTTAATCGAGTATGACGATCCTTTAAAAATCCTTCTAACAAAAGCCACCTTAGACAAAAGTCTCAACTATTTTTTACAAGAAAAAGGGATAAAGGCAATTAGATATTAATAAAAATATCTTTAATCCAACAGTTCTTTAACTGCTTTAATAATACCCTTTTCATTTAGGCCATATTTACTTCTAAGCGTATTTTGGGAACCATGTTGCACAAACTTATCGGGTATGCCCATACGTTTTACTTTCAAATTGAATAGGGCGTGTTTCTCAAAAAGCTCTAAAATCGCACTGCCAAAACCACCATCAAGGACATTCTCCTCTATAGTGATCACCTTCTTGATCTCCCTTGATAGAGAAACGATTAATTCCTCGTCCAGAGGTTTTACAAAACGGGCGTTGATTAGAGCCACCTCTATATTCTCTTCTCTCAGCCGTTTGACGGCTTCTAGAGCGGGATACACCATTGCCCCTATTGCAATTATCAGGATATCTTTTCCCTCCTCAATGATTTCAGCTTTACCGATTTTCAGAGGTTTCGGCTCTGAGTCCAGTTTTACACCATATCCATCCCCCCTGGGATATCTAATGGAGACGGGTCTTCCACAATCGACGGCTGTTTTCAGCATATGCTGGAGTTCGTTTTCGTCTTTTGGGGCCATAACGATAATATTGGGTATATGTCGAAGATAAGAATAGTCAAATAAACCATGATGGGTAGGCCCATCTTCCCCTACAATTCCACCTCGGTCAAGGACTAAGATCACCGGCAATTCCTGAAGACATACATCGCTGACAATTTGATCATATGCCCTTTGCAGGAATGTGGAATAGATGGCTACTATGGGAATAAAGCCATTGGTTACCATGCCTGCAGCAAAAGTAATCGCGTGTTGTTCAGCTATTCCTACATCAAAAAATCTTTCAGGAAATTCTAAAGAAAATTTATAAAGTCCGGTCCCATGGCACATGCCGGCTGTAATCCCTACTATTTTCTCGTTCATATTTCCAAGTTTAATCATAGTTTCGGAAAAGACTTCCGTATAACTGATGGGATTTCCCTTCTCTAAAAAAGGTTTGCCAGTCTCTATATCAAACGAACCAACACCATGGAAATGTATCGGATCTTTTTCTGCCGGGGCATAACCCTTCCCTTTGGTTGTTAATACATGAACTAAAACAGGTCCTTTTAGGTTTTTAACATTCCTGATGTTTTTAATCAGATGATCGAGTCGATGTCCATTAATAGGCCCTACATACTTAAACCCCAACTCTTCAAAGAGTAACCCTGGAACTATAAAACCTTTAAAGCTTTCCTCGACCTTTCTTACAACCTTTAACATCCATCCTCCAACGCCCGGAATCCTTTTTAGTGAACTCCTTATCCCGGTTCGAAGCCTGGTTGACCGTTGACTGGTCATCAGACGATTGAGATAGGATGAGAGGGCACCCACATTGAGGGAGATGGACATTTCATTATCATTGAGGACAACGATCATGTCCTTCTCTCGATGCCCGGCATAGTTAAACCCCTCAAAAGCCAATCCGGAAGCTATAGAACCGTCACCAATTACAGCAATAACTCTGTTTCTTTCACCCTTCAGGCATCTAGCTTCTGCCATCCCCAATGCCGCCGAGATTGAGGTGCCGCTATGGCCAACACTAAAAACATCGTATGGGCTTTCTCCCCTTTTGGGAAAACCGCTAATACCCCCTTCCTGTCGTAAAGTATGAAACCTGTCTTTTCTGCCTGTCAATATCTTATGGGCATAGGCCTGGTGCCCAACATCCCATATGAGTTTATCATCAGGGGTATCAAACACATAATGGAGAGCAATGGTCAACTCAACGGTACCGAGGCTTGAAGCAAGGTGACCGCCATTCTTTGAAACAACACGAATAATCTCCTGACGAATCTCATTTCCAAGTTCTACAAGTTCAGTTGTGCTAAAGGATCGAATATCCGCCGGCATATTCACTTTATCGAGTAATCGAGTCATAATTAAAAGACACTTCTTTTTTTACTTTTTTCGAGCCTCAATATATCTTGCAATCATCCTCAAGGGCTCTGCTTTATCATCAAACTTTTCTAGAAAACCAATCGCCTTATCGATCAGCAAATTGGCACTCCTTCTTGAATCATCAATACCCAGGACTCCAGGATAGGTTGCTTTCCCTTTTTTTGCATCACTTCCCACACTCTTGCCTAACTCTGCCTTATCGCCCTCGACATTTAAAATATCATCAATAATCTGAAAGGCTAAACCTATTGCCTTTCCATATTCGGACAACAATTCAATTTCCTCTTCTGTCCCTCCTCCCAGTTTGACTCCGGTCATAACAGAAGCCCTTATAATGTGTCCAGTCTTATGGGTATGGATATACTCAATATCGGGAAGGAACACTTCCTTCCCTTCCGACTCCAGATCTACTATCTGCCCGCCAATCATTCCACATACCCCGGCAGCATAGGCTATATCATTGATTACATCTAAAACGACGGGGGTATTCAGTTTAAAGATGGTTTTTGAATCCGTCATTAATCGAAATGCCTCTGTTAGTAAAGCGTCACCTGCTAGTATTGCAGCAGCCTCTCCAAAGACTCTATGATTGGTAAGGTTCCCTCTCCTGTAATCATCATTGTCCATGGCCGGTAAGTCATCATGTATGAGTGAATATGTATGAATCAATTCAATTGCACATGCAAAAGGGAGCACAGAATCTGAATCCCCATCGACCAATTCACAAGAGGCAATCGTTAATATGGGTCTTAACCTTTTTCCTCCGCCCAGGAGGCTGTACCTCATCGCCTTATGTATTGTTGAAGCATATCCATTCGGTGATGGTAAATATATATCCAATGCTTCGTCTATCAATTCCTTCTTTTTTTGGAGATAAATACTTAAGTCCAATGGAATCCCTCTTTAATTCAATCACCCTGAAAAATGATTTTTTTTTGGAGCAGCGATTAGCAAAACTTTTGAGGCACCCGCCTGGCTCCCTCTTTTCTCAAGATAAACCCAGCGGAAATTCAGATTTCTCAAGTGTTTGGAACCCGTTTGGCGAGTTTTTAAAAATGTATGGATCGCGTCTTAGATAGGTTAAAGTTGAGTTCAGATTTTTATCCTCAAAATATGCGAATATAACGAAAGGGGAGCATTTTCATCTGCTCAAGCCATGTCTTTGAACCTATCCCTCTTCTTCTTTTACATCGAAAGGTTGAGGTTTTAGTATGCCTTCTTTATCCTTCATTAGAATCTCAACCTTTTTCTCAGCCTCATCTAGTTTCTTTGCACAGAATCTGGAAAGTTTCACCCCCTTCTCAAAGAGTTTAAGGGACTCTTCAAGGGGGATATCACCGTGTTCAAGCCGCTGTACAATTGATTCAAGCTCCTTCAAAGCATCCTCATACTTCTTTTCAGGCATATAATTCCTCGATTGTATAGATTAATGCTGATATTATGGGAAAGAGCCATTTTTTGATATTATATATACAGGGCTTATACACAGTCAAGCATTTACTCAAACTTAAAACCCCAAATCCTCACCTACTATCAAAACATGGATATCCGATAGAAAAGGTCTCCTTTCCAGGATCACCGTTGCCCTGCATGCCCGCATTGGAGAGTTACAATCCATACAAAAGCCGGTCGTAGCACAGGGGAGGTCTATCCCCATATCCTTCACTACTCGAGGGGTAGCAATCTCTTTAATACGTCTGAAGGCGCTTTGCAAATCATTGACAATCTTATTGACTCCGGCTACGATTATCATTCGATTTGGACCGAACATCATTGCTCCTGCCCTGTTTCCAATCCCATCTGTATTGACCAGCATGCCTTCCAATGTGACGGCATTCGCACTGGCAAGAAATACATCACATGTCAGGTGAGCCTTTCGAATATTTAAGACATCTTCCGGGGACAGTCCAGGCTTCCAATGATCATAGATAAGGGTCCCCATCTTCTCCAGTTCATCCAAAACTCCGAGCTGTCTCATTGTCATGGATCCACCTACACCCACCTTTGCATCTTTGGGGATCAGTTTTAATATTTCGGTACGCGCAGTCTTAGTGTCATTTACGTAAACCGCCTCAAACGCGTTCTTCTTCAATGCCTCCACAGCCTTTTTGCCCCTTTGTTCCATAAGCCAGCTATTTATATTTTTCATGTTTTTTAGACGGGTTAAGTAAGGGTTTTCATTGCTATTATTCTCCATAGTCTTGAACCTCCTTTTAAAAATATTGTACAGCCCTAAAAAGATATCGTAACAGTTTAGCTTTTTGAAAAGAGTCGCTTCAACGGTTTTTTATAGACCTCTAAGGTGATCCGGGCGCAAAAGTGAGAGATCCCTCCTGGTCAAGACATCCCTTAATTCTTCTAATATTCTTCTTTTTTCTTTAGGTAACATACCTCGGATTGAAAAGTAGTTTGAGGCATGCATCGAGCTAAAAAAGCAATTAGAAAAGCTTGAATTCGCTATAATCATCTCCAGCTCTTCAAGGGCTTCAAAAGGAGATAGCAAAGAAAATTCACCCCTCTTCCACTCGTCATATAAGGGAGTACCCGGAACCAATGTCAAGGTGAGAGCACCGCCATAATCCGGGTCAACCTCTGTGAGGATCCTCGCCGTTTCCAAAGCATGTCTGTGGGTTCCTTCTACACCGCCGAGTCCTAAGATCACCGTAACAGAAAGGGCAATCCCTGCTTCCTTTGCTTTTCTTCCCGCTTCAACGATCTGGGAATAATCTGCCCCCTTTTTCACCTTCCTTAATACATCATCATCTCCGCTTTCAATACCCTGGTAGAAGATACCCAGCTTCAGTCTTTTTAATTCCTTTAGCTCATCAATATCCCTCCTTAATATATCCTTTGGGGTCGCATATGTGCCGATCCTTTCAATATCGGGGAATTTGTCATTGAGATATTCGAGTACCCCTTTCAATTTGCTGAAAGGGTAGATCAGGGCATCTCCATCCTGGAGGAAGACTCTCTTGCCATACCACATTTTTCCTATTTCATATACTGTCCGTGGTATAGAGGAAAGAAAAATGCCGGAGTTTTTATACAAGGCCAGTGCATCGATCTCCTCTTTTACTTCATCTAAAGGCCTTAATCTTAATTTCGATCCATAGTAGCCGCAGAAGGAACAGGTATTATTTGAACAGCCTCTTGTAATGGGAAGATAATAACTCTTCCACTCGCTAGGAGGACGAATGATCGAGGGTCTTTCAAAAGCCATATTCAGTTCTCCTAATTCCTCTAACGATTCGATAAAAAAGGTTTCCCCTTTTAATAAGGATCGGTTATCGCCAGGTTGAACTCGTATACTATCGATATGGTAAGTATATCTAATTCCATTATACGCTGTCAACTTAGTTATTTTTATCACTCCTTCAAAGCACCTGCCCACCTATTCTTTTTTGTAACAGTTTAGCTTTTCGAAAAGTAACAAAACCTTAAAAGTGCCAATAGTCAATCATATACGGGTCAAAAAAAACAACTCAAGTCATCGTAAAAGGGAATTTCCAAAACCAACGAATTAAATTTGATAGGATGATAGACAATTTCTCCTTGAAAAATTGAAATGTTTCGGATAATATCCGTAATATTGGCTCCTTTTTATGCGATCTGCCTGATCCTTAAGAAAATCTATTCTGTCAGGTATAGACATATTGAGAGCCACCTTGCTACTATTTTAAACGTGCTTTCAATATGTTAAGCAACTTTTTTATCAATTTTTACCCTTGAAACTAGAGTTGTGTTATGTATCAAGTGTTTGATGTGAAAAAAAGTAGAACACCACCAATGTCATTCCCGCGGAAGCGGGAATCCAGTATTTCTTGCTACTTCGGCGCTTCTGGATTCCCGCTTCCGCGGGAATGACGGCCATCTTTGCGACATTACATAGATGACAGGACACTAGAGTAAAGCATTTTTAAAATAAACAAAATGGTTATTGAGTTAACACAAAAGCGGCAGTCACATTATAACGCGTGCAGCTTATCTGAGCGATGTATAGAGCGTTAAGAAAGAACAGAAGTATTGCTGGATGGTTACGC
>JAUXFK010000103.1 GCA_030623035.1 Deltaproteobacteria bacterium
AAAACATTATAACACATATGCGGAGCTAAAGCGATAATCGTAAAATATTTTTCGAATATCTCAGGTTTCAAGCCTCTTTTATTGCATTGACTTTTTCGCGATTAAAATGCAGAATATAGTGGAATATATTAGGACATGGACAGAATAAAACCCCAGGGAAATTGAACATAACATTATGGACAATAAAATGGTGAAGCGTTTATCTTTACTGATCTCAGTGGCTTTATGTTGTTGCGGGATGACTTTGCTCACCATCTCCAATGCTGCGGGAAGTGCTCAGGTATTCGTGAGCATCCTCCCCCAGAAATACTTTGTAGAAAAGATAGGAGGGGAGCTTGTTGATGTCTCGGTTATGGTCAAACCAGGGGCCAGCCCGGCTACATACGAGCCTAAACCCCATCAGATGGTGGCTCTTTCCATGGCCAAGATATACTTCGCCATAGGAATCCCATTTGAAAAGGCATGGCTTAAAAAGATTACCTCGGCCAACCCCAATATGGTTGTGGTACACACAGAGCGAGGCATCGAAAAAAGAGCAATGAGCGCCCACAAACAGCACAAGGCAGAAAAAGCTTTTGAACATCATCATGAGATTAAAGACCCCCATATCTGGCTTTCTCCTGCCCTTGTCATTCTTCAGGCCCGGAATATCCTCGAGACCCTGTCAAACTTCGATCCGATTCACGCCCAAATTTATCGATCTAATTACAAAAAATTCACCGAAGAGATTATTCAACTGGATACAGAAATCATGAGCCTTTTTGCAAAGAAGGGAGATAAAGTCGAATTTATGGTTTTCCATCCTGCCTGGGGTTACTTTGCCCAGGCCTATGGATTAGAGCAAGTCCCTGTTGAGATCGAAGGGAAAGAGCCAAAGCCTGCAGAGCTGAAGCATCTCATCAAGCATGCAAAAGAAAAAAATATTAAAGTAATTTTTGTTCAACCCCAGTTCTCTGCCCAAAGTGCCAGAACCATTGCGAATACAATCGGAGCAGAGATTGTCTTCGCCGATCCTCTTGCCCTTAACTGGGCGGATAACCTGCAAAGAGTGGCAGAAAAATTCAGTACCGCTTTTAAATAAGGCTAACGATGAAGATTCCAATCATAGAAATAAATGACCTCTGTTTTTCTTATAACAGGCATCCGGTACTTACAGATGTAAATCTCACTGTTTGTCGGGGAGATTTTTTGGCTATTTTGGGTCCAAACGGAGGTGGCAAAAGCACCCTTCTTAAGCTAATGCTGGGCCTTTTAAAGCCGGAGAGAGGAACCATTTGCGTTTTTGGTAAACCTCCACGGAAAGCAGCCCACTGCATAGGCTACATGCCTCAAGAAATCAGTATCAACAAAGGATTTCCTATTTCTGTAATGGATGTTGTACTTATGGGGAGGCTACAACCGGGCACGGGCTGGTCCCGGTATACAAAAAGGGACAGGATGTCCGCTCAAAAGACCCTTGAGCATATGGATATGGCAGACTATCGCAATTACCACATGGAAGAGCTTTCCGGGGGACAGAGACAGCGGGTATTCATTGCCAGGGCTCTGGTATCCGAGCCAGAGGCACTTTTCCTGGATGAGCCGACATCCAGCGTGGATACAAAAGGGCAGACCGAGCTATACGATCTTTTAAAAAGCCTCAATGAAACTGTAACGATTATAGTAGTAAGCCATGATCTCAGTATTGTTTCCAGTTATATCAAATCTCTGGCCTGCGTAAACCAGAGACTTTTTTTCCATGATGCCCCTGAAATCACCCGTGACATGCTGGAAATGGCATATCACTGTCCAGTAGAGCTCATCGCTCACGGAATGCCCCATCGGGTACTACCCCTCCACGAGGACGAATAACATGTTGGAAGCCCTTGAATTTGAATTCATGAGAAACGCTTTGATAGCGGGTCTTTTGGTAAGCATAACCTGCGGTGTGATCGGAACTTTCGTCGTTGTGAATCGACTCGTATTTCTTGCCGGCGGCATTGCCCACGCAGCTTATGGGGGGATCGGCCTTGCCTTTTTCTTCAGGCTGCCCTATACCTTGAGTATCCTTGTTTTCTCCCTTCTTACTGCTTTAGTGATGTCAGTTGTTACATTGAAATCCAAGGAACGTTCCGACACCATCATTGGCGTACTCTGGGCATCAGGCATGGCCTTAGGAATAATCCTGCTTGACCTTTCTCCGGGATATAATGTTGATCTAATGAGTTTTCTCTTTGGAAGTATTTTGGCTGTTCCAAAATCCAATCTATGGATTATGTTGATCCTGTGCAGTGTAATTATTTTTACCGTTGTCCTTCTTTACAATGATTTTACGGCATTCTCATATGATAAACAGTTCGCCAGGGTACGAGGAGCCTCAGTAACATTGCTCCATTTCCTCTTAATTACCATGATCGCTCTCTCCGTAGTGATGATCATCCAGGTTGTAGGATTGATTCTCGTTATAGCATTGCTCAGCATCGCACCTTATATTGCAGAAGGTTATTCCACATCTCTTCGTAAAATGATGCTTATTTCCAGTATTTTGAACTGTCTCTTTACAATAACCGGGTTATGGCTTTCCTATGCCTTCAATCTAACTTCAGGTGCAACCATCATTATGGTAGCGGGAGCTTGCTTCTTTATCTCTCTTGTGGTGGAGCATCTAAAACAAAGCCACGGCCTTTTTAGCCCTAAGGCCTAATAACCGCGACCCCGCTAATACTTGTACTGTCAAAAAATATATGATACCTGCTTCGTGACATACCCTAATAATACAGCACCGTAGCGCCCCACGTAAACCCTGATCCAAAGGCTGGCATAAGCAGTAGATCTCCCCGTTTTATGGTGCCATTCTCTGTAAACTCGTCCAGTAACAAAGGAATGGTAGCAGCGGTTGTGTTTCCGAACTTATGGATATTGTAGAGCACCTTATCCTCCGGGATATCCAGGAGTTCAGCGGACATCCGGTTGATCCGTACATTGGCCTGATGCGGTAAGACCCAGTCCACATCGTTTACCGATATTCCCAGCCTGCCCAGGACCGATGCGCTCACCTCTGCCATTCGCCGGACTGCATTCGTGAATAGGTTCTTGGAACTTGGCATATCAGGATACATGTCCCTGTTGGCCTCAATATCATACGGGTCATAATAAACTAACGGCTTCTTTCCGATATCGAAGAGTTTCATGTGGATGCCGTTGAATGCCCCAGCGCCGTCTGCATGGATTTCCGTCAAGAGGATACGTGACTCGTCGGCCATTGACCGGGATATCACCACTGCCGCTGCCCCGTCACCGAAAAGCACAGTCACTGCACGCCCACGTTTGCTAAATTCCAGAACGTTCGAATGTACTTCCGCTCCGATGAGGAGGATGTTCTCATAGATACCCGCCTCTATAAAAGCCTGGGCCATTTGAAGCCCGTAGACAAATCCACTGCACTGTTGCCGGATATCGTAACACGGGATATGACCATCGGCCCATCCTAGCTTCTCTTGCAGTAACACCCCGCATCCAGGGAAGAAGACGTCAGGGCTCAAAGTAGCAAAGATGACACAGTCAATCGCTTCTGCCGGAACCTCTCCTTTTTCCAGAAGATTCTCCACAGCCTTCTTTGCCAGATCAGAAGTCTTTTCATTGGGCTTCGCATAACGTCTTTCTTCAACCCCAGTTCGTGGCCGTATCCATTCATCATCTGTCTCCAGTTCGGCTGGCAGGTCCTCGTTTCTCACTATCCTATCCGGTACATACATCCCCGAGGACCGAATATACGCAAAGTTGTTTAACATTATTTGCTCTCCATTTAGTCGTTAGATTTCTATTCTTTACTTAACAATAGAACATAGCAGAACATCATACCTATTTCAACATATTAAATAAACTATAAGAATAGAATTCTTACCATAATTATTGACTTCCTTTTACAAGGAAAAAGATTTTGCCGATATTGACGGTTTATTCCCATTAATGATTCGATAAAAGATTAATCTACAAAAAACCTCGGCAACCCAATTTATAATCGTTTGTATTATTTTAGCCTTATGAAACAGAAAGCACTCGCCAAGCTTCAACTGCAATCAAAATTCAAAAAGCTAAACTGTTACAATCGTTTAAATTTTAAGCACTTTTTTAAACTCATAGATTGCTTTTACAACTCTAAATATTTCTCTGCGGCAAAGGCTGCAGTCGCTCCATCACCTACTGCGGTTGCGATCTGTCTTAATAATTTTACCCTTACATCTCCTGCTGCAAATATTCCCGGAGCAGAAGTCTTCATCTCATCATCAGTAATTACAAAACCCCTTTCATCTAATGATAAAACTCCTTTTAGAAACTCTGTATTTGGTTTTATACCAACATACATAAACACCCCGCCCACTTCTATCTTTGACACCTCTTTCGTCTTTACGTTTCGAACCTCGATTGCTTCAACTGTCTGGTTTCCCTCTATTTTATCCAACACCGTGTCCCAGACCAATTCTATCTTTTCATTGTTAAAGGCCCTTTCCTGTAAAATCTTATCAGCCCTTAATTTATCCCTTCGATGGACAATATAAACCCTTTTAGCGTATCTTGTAAGAAAACTCGCTTCTTCAACGGCTGAGTTGCCTCCACCTATAACCGCTATATCCAATTCTTTAAAGAAGGGTCCATCACAGGTCGCACAATAGGAAACGCCCCTACCCTTCAACTCCTTTTCTCCCTGTATCCCGAGTTCATTAGGCTTTGTACCTGATGCGATTATCAATGCCTTGCATGAGAGTTCTTTTTCACCAAACTTAACCAGCTTGAGTTGGTTATCCCCAAGGTTTACATTCTCTATTTCTCCGAACGATATCTCTAAACCGAATCTCTTCGCCTGTTCTTCCATATGCTGAATCAAATCTGTCCCCATAATTCCATTCTTAAACCCGGGATAATTTTCGACGAATTCAGTAGTTGCAACCTGCCCTCCGACAACCATCTTCTCGACCAAAGTTGTCTTTAATCTCGATCTGCTTGTATATAGCCCGGCCGTTAACCCAGCCGGCCCACCACCGGCTATTATTACATCGTAATCAGGATCTCCCATTTTTACAACTCCTTAATTACCAAATATTTTCTGATGTTCTTTCTTCATACATTTATCCATTATTACTTTTAGCCCTGCTTTTTGTGCGATCTCGGCTGCTTCCTCGTTGATTACTCCCTCCTGCATCCAAATTACCTTTGCCTTTTTTTCAATAGCCTCTTTAACAATTTCCAAAACAGCTTCCGGCTTCCTGAATATGTCAACTATATCTATATCAAAAGGAACCTCCAGGATATTCGGGTATGCCTTTTCTCCCAGAATATCAGGACCAGAAGGTCTTACCGGGATAATCCGATAACCTTTTAGCTGAAGGAAAGAAGCCACAATATAACTCGGTCTCTCCTCTTCTCCATGCTCTTTAATCACCTCTTTTAAACTTTTTTCCTTTACTCACATATATACATATGATTTTAAGTGATAAATATGCTTTGGATAACCTTGAAGTTATCACTCATAATAAGCACACCGACAACGATCAAAAGCGTACCACTTACAATAGATATCCACCTGGAATACTTAATGACATTCTGAAAGAAGCTAAAAAATACCCCGACAAAAAGGCCCGTTATGATGAATGGTATCCCTAGCCCCAATGAATACACACTCAAAAGAAGAATTCCATGGTAAACGGTATTTTGTGTTGCCGCATAAGTCAAGATCCCCCCAAGTATTGGGCCTATACACGGCGTCCACCCAACAGCAAATGCTACCCCTACTATAAATGAACCGAACAGGGTCGTGGGCTTGGCGTTCAGATGAAACCTTTTCTCATAATCAAGGTACTTAATGTTGAATATGCCGGTTATATGCACCCCTAAAAGGACAACTATTATCCCCCCGATTAACTGTACTATTCTCTTGTTGTAAGAAATGAGACTGCCGATGTAAGTTGCGGAAGCGCCCAATGCTATAAATATTAAAGAGAATCCGAGAACAAAGAGCAGGGTTTCAAAGAAGACACTCTTTATAAGCTGCCTCTTCAAAGTAGGGTCATGCAACTCCTTAAGTTCATTGACAGAACATCCTGTAATAAAAGAGATATATGCTGGAATCAAAGGTAATATGCAAGGGGAAAAGAAGGTTAAAAAGCCAAACGCCAGGGCAATAACCAATGATATTTCTTGTGACATTCTATTTACCTATAATAATATCCTAATGGGATGCCTACTATTTTATAATCGGGCTTGTAAATTAAATGTACAGATAAGATAATTCCCCTTTACGACTTACTCCATCGCTTTCTTTATCATCTCTTCCATCTTTGTCTTGGAGACAAGACCGACGATTTGATCAACAGACTCTCCACCTTTAAACATAATCAGGGTAGGAATACTCCTGACACCGTATTGAGCTGCCGTCTTTTGATTCTCATCCACATTTATCTTTGCGATCTTTACCTTTCCAGAATATTCTTCTGCCAGTTCTTCAACGATCGGTCCTACTGCCTTACAGGGACCGCACCATGGTGCCCAAAAGTCTACCATTGCCGGCACATCAGAGTTTAAAATACCCTCGCTAAATGTATCATCTGTCAAGTGCACTGGCTTTTTCTCCTCTGGCATCTCAATACCTCCTTCTTGTTTTATTATGTTATAACCCCACGTTTACTCCCAAAATAACTCCATTAAGGCCCCTTCAGGATTATACCCTTCCTTAACTTTCACTGGTCTCCCCCCTCTTTTTTCTCCGGTGCCTCTCCTTTTTCTTCTTTGCGCAATACCTTCTCCATCTTTTCTAAAGCATTGGCAGACCTTTCCCGAAAAGAACTTGTGATTGAATCTAAAGAGTTAATATCTTCTTTTAGTTCCGTCATTCCCCCTGTTCGTCGAAACGCAACTATGGCAATAATTAAAGCAATGACAGAAATAATAAAAACCAATGCGGTCATAACTCACCTCCTGATTTATTATTTTTATTAATATTGTTGAAAGAACACATATTGGAATTAATTGAATTCCCTAGTTTGACTTTATTCCTCCTAGTTCCTTTAACACCTCCTTTCTCTCCTCAGTTCCTTCCTTATAATAGTTTAATGCTTTTTCGAAATGAAATAAAGCAGAATCTTTCTTGCCTTTTAATTTAAAAAAAATCCCGAAGTTTCGATGGGACTCGGCCAAATGTTCTCTATTGCCATAGGCTACTCCCATATTATAGTATACATCAGTAAAACCTTTATCCAACTTTCTTACCATCTGGTATGCCTCTATTGCCTTTTGGTAATTGCCGCTTTCCTGATGCGCAAGACCAAGGTTATAAAATGCATTCGCATCTTTTGTATTTTTTGCAACTGCTCTTTGAAGAAATGCTATTGCGTCATCAGGTTTCCCTTTATAAAAATAGCAGACCCCAATATCCCTTAAAACCTCACTATCTTCCGGATGTATTTTAAGTGCCAAACTGAACCCTTTAATAGCCTCATTATAGTTCTCTAGTCTTTGACTGGCCAAAGCGAATCCATAGATTAAATCAAATCGTCCCGGATTGGACTTGAGCACAGACTTGAAGTAATCCACTGCATTTTGAGGAGCCCAGGAATAGGCGATCACTCTGGCTTTTATGTACCGAAAACTATCGGCCCTATCTTTAGGTTCTTCTTGTTTAGGAAACCGTTTTAGCATTATATCAAGATAATCCGCCCTGTTTTCAATCTCTGGATGAGTTAAAAGATAAGGTGGCGTTTGGAAAGCCTGTAAATGATACCTCTTTAGCCTCTGAAGAAAGGTAATCATTGATTGGCCATTATATCGGGCTTTTATTAAATAATCAAGCCCTAACCTGTCCGCCTCTTCTTCGTTTTCTCTTGTGTACTTCAAAGAAAGCGTCTGAGCTGTGGCAATAGAAAAAGCTCCAACCGCACTGGCTGCTTTATCGCTACCTCCAAGAAACATCCCTGCCAGGATGGCCACCAATGTGCCAAGACTTAACTTTTTATCCTTATCTATCTTTTCTGCAATATGTCTTGCAGTTACGTGGGCGATCTCATGGCTTAAAACCCCTGCGAGTTCACTTTCATTCTCTGCCAGTGTAATTAATCCGGTACTTATGTAAATATAACCGGCCGGGATTGCAAAGGCATTGGGGTCGGAGGCATTATAGATATAGAAATTGAAGTCAAAAGGTTTATAGTCTAACTGAGAGATGATATTATCGCCAATTCCATCGATATATTTTTGAATCGAGGGGTCTTTTATTAATTCCAGGTGTTTTTGCAACTCATTATTGAACTTTCTACCCAACTTCTCCTCTTGTTCTACTGTAAAATTATAGGCGGCATAGCAGTTCATAACGCCAGGGGATATTCCATCATATCCACTGAGAACAAAGATTATGAGCAATGGAAAGATTATGATATAAAAACTGTTGATTGTTTTCATCATGATAGAAGTATCCCTGATAAAAAGAGTTTACTTAATAATAAGATAATATTCAAGTACAAATTATTTCATTGCATGTATGCTTAAAGGAAATTTTCCAATTTATCTTGACCCTACAAGGTGAAATGATATAATTTTGGCTATTAACATGTTATTAATAGCCATTTTTAAGATAAACAGCCCTGCTAAAAATAGAGACAATAATGCCGGCAAATCTCCCACCGCAATATTTTGAGGCAGAAAAAGAGTACAGGCTTGCCAAGACAACACAAGAGAAGATGACGGCATTGGAAGCCATGCTAACAATTATGCCCAAGCATAAGGGCACAGATAAGCTTAGGGGACAACTCAGGAAAAAAATATCAAAGCTAAAAGGAGACTCTCAAAAAAAGTATACAACGAGTAAAAAGGCATTTGCATTTAACATAGACAGAGAAGGAGCAGCTCAGGTTATGCTAATAGGGCCTCCAAATGTGGGGAAGTCCGAACTCCTCTCCAGAATGACAAAGGCCTCTCCGGAAGTGGCCGATTATCCTTTTACAACCCGTAAGCCCCTGGCGGGCATGATGATATATGAGGATATCCAGATACAACTCGTAGATACCCCACCTATTGCCAGCGGTTATATTGAACCATGGTTATTCGGTATAATCAGGAATTCCGATGGCCTGTTATTGATGGTTGACTTAAGTGAAGATCCCCTGGAACAGGTGGAAAGCACCATCGCAGAGCTAAAAAAATCGAGTATATGCCCCATAGGAAAGCAGCAAGCCGAAAAAGACGGGGGGAAGTTTGCTGTTAAACAGACATTGATAATAGCCAATAAGAATGACCTGGATCCTTCTTGTGAAACATATGATATACTGAAGGAGCTTTACGCTTTTAAGTTCCCGATAGTCTCTATATCGGCCAGAGAGAAAGACAACTTAGATGGGATGAAGAAACAGGTCTTTAAGATGCTGGACATCATTCGGGTCTATACAAAGGCCCCAGGCAAGGCCTTTGACTCCAAAGCCCCATTCATTCTTAAAAAGGGAAAGACAGTTCAAGACCTGTCGGAAAAAATTCATAAGGATTTTGCGAAGAGATTCAAATACGCAAAAATCTGGGGCTCTGAAAAGTACAAGGGACAAATGGTACAAAAGGAATATGTCCTGAAAGATGGAGATATATTGGAGCTTCATATGTAAAAAAGAATCAAGGGCAGGGAAACAATCCGCTCAGTCCTCATCCATATCCAAAAAGTAACTATTCAGCCACAGATTCACCCCAGTACGATCATCCTGACCTACAGGGCAGGCACAGATGAACGCAGACAGGTTTAAATGCGGTAACTACTCAGGCACAG
>JAUXFK010000064.1 GCA_030623035.1 Deltaproteobacteria bacterium
CTTGCAGGCAATATCTGGCAAAACCCGGGAGAGATTCCTGGCAATAGCATTGACGACGACGGCAATGGATTCAAAGATGATACTATGGGATGGGATTTTGTTGATGCTACCGGATGTGCATCTGGTGAGGATTGTACGACCCGTGATAATGACCCTATGGACATACAGGGGCACGGCACGCATGTGGCAGGGATAACCGCTGCAGCCTCAGATAATGGTATTGGTATTGCGGGTGTTGCATGGAACTGCACGATCATGCCGGTCAGAGCAGGATTCAAGACGCCTTCAGGTGATGGATCTTTGGAGAGCGATGATTCTGCTGCGGCCATTGTTTATGCTGCTGAAAATGGGGCGAGTGTGATCAATCTGAGCTGGGGGTCTTTCGAGAAATCGTACCTTGTTGAAGACGCGATAACATTTGCAACAGACGAAGGGGCACTGGTCTGCGCTGCAGCAGGAAACGAGGAGACAAGTGCCGCCCTGTACCCCGCAGCATTGGATAATGATGCCATCATAGCCGTGGGCGCCACAGATGACAGAGACATGAATGCGGATTTTTCAAATTACGGAGACTGGGTGGATGTCTCAGCCCCTGGTTATAGCATATATTATGACATTGATCCTGACTTATACGGTATATACAGTACCTGTCTAAATAATTCATATTGTTATATGGTTGGGACATCTATGGCTACACCCGTTACTGCGGGAGTAGCTGCCCTTATCTTCTCTTATTTCCCGAGTCTCTCTCCTGTTGAGGTGAAAGTGAGGATCATGCGTTCGGTGGATGTGTTGCCGGATCTAAACGGAAGAAACATTACCTCCGGCAGAATAAATGTCTATTCCGCGCTTACCGATAATTATACGACTCCCCACATCTTTTCAGTGACTCCGAATGCTGCCCATGAGACAGACCAGATCACCCTTTTTGGCGACCGTTTCGGTTCTGTACAGGGCAGTGTGAGCATTCCCCAGGGCATACAGGCGCCGATTGTTTCATGGAGCAATTCGGTGATTGTATGTGAGGTTCCGATTGGGGCGGATACAGGCGATGTTACTGTCACCACATCAGAAGGAACAAGCAATGGGATCGAGTTAACTCTTCTCGTAACGTTCTATGATGAGACACTGATCGGAAACGAGTTCTTAAGTGCAGGGATTGCCCAGGGATGGCGATACGATGATCGATCCTGGCCATACGATCTCCCCTTTACTTTCCCGTTTTTCGGCCATGATTATGTGAGCGTGTCTATCTGTTCCAATGGCTTTATCGACTTTACAGACAGTACCCCGTCATACCTCAATTCGGATGGAGAGCTTATTACAAGAGTAATGATTGCGCCCATTTGGGATGACCTTGTTACAAACGGCACTTCCCAGGCAGGAGAGGATATCTACATATACAGCCCTACTTCTGACTCGGTTTCAATCCGGTGGGCCGGCGAGCGATTTGGGACTTCGGAGCCGGTCAATGTGGAAGCTATCCTCTATGAGGATGGCAGGATCAAGTTCAACTATGGAGCGGGAAATACCAATTTAACGCCGACAATAGGTGTATCCGGAGGGGGCGGTGATAATTATCATTTCTCTACCTATAATAATCAAAGCACCTTAAACCAGGTTCAGACGGTTTTTTTTACGCCCAGATCCGCAGGAGGCCAGCCGCCTGTAGCGGATGCAGGTCTTGATCAAATCGTTGACGAGGGTGTCATTGTTACATTGGACGGCTCAAATTCTGATGATCCGGACGACGGAATTGCCTCTTATCTATGGAAACAGACGGGGGGAACAACTGTAATACTTTCCGACAGTGAAGCGGTTATGCCTACATTCAGTGCACCGGACATTGGACCAGCCGGTGATTCTCTGATTTTTCACTTGACCGTTACCGACAACGGCGGCCTTCAAGATAATGATACATGCATCGTTGATGTGACATGGGTGGATATCGGCCCACCTACAGCGGATGCAGGCGGTGATCAGACAGTGAATGATGGGGTATTGGTTACGCTGGACGGATCCGGCTCCAATGACCCTGACCCTGATGACACACTCTCTTATCTTTGGACACAGACTGCGGGGACAACAGTAACACTTTCGAATACCACTGTGGCAAACCCTGTATTTAGTGCACCGGAAGTCGGAATTGCCGGCGAAATCCTTACCTTTGAACTTACTGTTACAGACCAAAACACCTCCCAATCGATAGATACCTGTGATGTGAATGTCTTATGGGAGGATGACCCGCCAATAGCCAATGCAGGGCCCGATCAGGCAATAGATGAAGGGGTTGTGGTGACATTGAATGGTTCGGGTTCTTATGATCCTGATCCTGGTGATGGGATTTCTTCTTATCAATGGACGCAGGTTGACGGTGTAAGTGTAACCCTTTCGGATTCTTCGGTGGCCATGCCTACATTTAGTGCACCGGATGTGGAACCGGGCGGAGAGATCCTTACCTTTCAGCTAATGGTGGAAGACAATGGCGCACAGCAATCTATAGATACCTGCGTTGTGAATGTCAAATGGATCGATTTAGAAATCCCAGTGGCCAATGCAGGGCCCGATCAGACCGTGGATGAAGGGGTTGTGGTGACATTGAATGGTTCGGGTTCTTATGATCTGGACCCTGGTGATGGGATTTCTTCTTATCAATGGACACAGGTTAGCGGGGCAGGTGTAACTCTTTCGGATTTTTCGGTGGCCATGCCTACATTTAGTGCGCCGGAAGTAGGGCCGAATGGTGAGACTCTTACATTTCAGTTGAAGGTTACAGACAATGGGGGATTACAATCTACAGATACCTGCGTTGTTAATATTACATGGCAAAACGATCCTCCCATAGCGGATGCGGGATCTGATCAGACGATTGATGAGGGGGTTACAGTTACGCTGGATGGTTCGAGTTCAACTGACGCGGATGATGGGATTGCTTCTTATCTATGGAGACAGATCGACGGGCAGGAAGTAACACTTTATGATACGCAAGCGGTTAATCCCACATTCATTGCGCCTGATGTTGAATCTGATGGGGGGTCTCTTACATTTCAGTTGAAGGTTACAGACAATGGGGGTCTCAAATCTGTGGACGACTGTACGATTCGTTTAACCTCTTTAAACAACGATGGTGGCGATAATGGTGGCGGGGATGGTGATGGTGGTAGCGATTTTTGCTTTATTGCCACAGCGGCCTTTGGATCTAAGATGGAGCCCCGCGTAGTTATCCTTCGAGATTTCCGAGACAGGTATCTTTTAAACAACAGGTCAGGACAGGCCGTTGTGTCTTTTTATTATAGATTCAGCCCACCATTGGCAAACTATATCGAAAAACACGATACACTAAAAGCCTGCGTTAGAGAAGGGTTAATGCCATTGATCTGGACAGTATCTTTTTTAATAAATGCATCTGCCTTGCAAAAGATGATAGTTTTTGTCAGTGTGCTTGTTCTATTATGGTGCATTGGAGTTAATTTCCATTATATCAGAAGAAAACGGGCTGTTGTCTAAATACTATTGTCCATACTGGCATATCCTTATTTTGAGGTAAGCGAATGGATACCAAAGACCCTTCACAGAACAACAATCAGGAGTTAAGAAGGCGTAAACGTGAACGTCTTATAATCCTGTTTGCTTCTGTCTTAATCGTCTTTCTTACATATCTGGTATTCCACTCATCAAAGGTCAATAATCAGCTTCCTGTTGCTGATAACATCTTTGTCTTTGGATTGATAAATATCAATGTGGTTTTACTTTTGCTTGTAGCTTTTCTCGTGGTAAGGAACATAGTAAAGCTCGTTTTCGAAAGAAAGAAGAACATACTGGGTTCCAAGCTGCGTACGAGATTTGTTTTAGCATTTGTTAGCCTGTCGATAGTGCCGACCATACTGTTGTTTTTTGTGGCCGCTGGATTTATAACCAACAGTATAGAGAATTGGTTCAGCATTCAGGTTGAAAATGCCCTTCAGGAGTCTCTTACAGTTGCGCAGGCGTATTATCAGAATTCTGCAGATAATGCCCTAGAATATGCAAGACAGATAAGCCGTGATATTTCAGAAGAAAAACTTTACAAACCAAGAAGGATCAACGCTTTAAAGAGGTTTGTCAAATCCAGACTGGATCAGTACAATCTTTCAACAATAGAGGTGTTTTCGAATAAAGGAAAAAGTATAGTAAAAGTGGTTAACCTGGGGATACCCGCTAAAGATTTTACGATGATAGACTCAGAAATGGTAGAGGAAGGCTTTAAGGGGAGGGGTATTACCAGGATATTATCATCGGGGAGCGGGGAGATAATCAGAGGAGTAGTTCCTGTCTATTCCAGAGGTAATGAAAGAACCGTTGGGGTGGTAGTTGTAAACTATTTTGTGCCACAGAGCCTGGTTGCCAAAATGGCAGAGATCTCTTCTACTTTTGCAGAATACATGCAACTTAAGATGTTAAAAAACCCTATAAAGACGAGTTACTTTATCACCTTATCCGTTGTAACTTTGCTTATAATATTCTCAGCTACCTGGTTCGGTTTTTACCTGGCCAAGGAGATTACTGTACCGGTTCAAAGACTCGCCGATGGAATCCATGAGGTTGCGAATGGAAATTTAGACTTCCATCTGGAAGTCGTTGCAGATGATGAGATCGGCAGTCTTATGAACTCATTTAATAAGATGACCGGTGATCTAAAGGCCGGTAAATCTATGCTTGAACAGGCAAACATTGGGTTGAAAAATTCCAATATAGAGCTGGATCAGCGCAGAAGGTATATGGAGATTGTGTTAAAGAATATAGAGGCCGGTGTGATTTCTATTGACCAAGAAGGAAAGATTAGTACGATTAATAAATCGGCAGAAAAGATGTTTGGGATAAAGGCGGATCATGTTATAGACAAAAGTTATAATGAGGTGTTTGCTCCCGAATATATGAAAGAGATAAAGAATTTATTAAAAGAGGTGACCGGCTTTGGGGGTGTAACGATAAATCGGCAGGTCGCTTTATCGTTACCGTATGAAGAATTGATTTTGCTTGTAAGTGTTTCCCTGTTAAAGGATGAGGACGGAAAAGATTTAGGCCTGGTTGTGGTCTTTGATAATTTGACTCAACTGCAAAAGGCACAAAGAGCAGCAGCATGGCGAGAAGTGGCTAAACGCATTGCCCATGAGATTAAAAATCCCTTAACCCCCATCCAGCTTTCTGCCCAGAGGTTAAGAAAGAGATATCTAAATAAATTTTCTGAAAATGGCAAGGTCTTTGACGAATGTACCAATACGATAATCGATCAAGTAGAGGAGTTAAAAAATCTGGTAAATGAGTTTTCAAGTTTTGCTCGTTTGCCTGCAACAGTTCCCCATCCAAATGATATAAATAAGATAATTAGAGAAACCCTTATCTTATATAAAGAGGCTCATAAGAATATAAGATTTGAGTTTAAAGAGAGTCGCGATCTGCCTTCATTTGATCTGGACCGGGAACAGCTCAGAAGAGTAGTAATCAATCTTTTGGATAATGCTGTTGACTCAATTGAAGGTAAGGGAAAGGTTGCGATAGAGACCTACTATGATGATGCCTTAGAAGTCGCCAGAATAGAAATTGCCGATAATGGTTGTGGAATTCCCAATGTAGAAATATCGAGGCTGTTTGAACCATACTTTTCTACTAAAGAGTCAGGGACTGGTTTGGGTTTGTCTATTGTCAATACAATAATCTCTGATCATAATGGATATATAAGGGTAAAAGAAAATCGGCCCAGAGGTTCCAGGTTTATCATTGAATTACCAGTAAGGATTTAAAATGAAAAGGAGTATATTGATCGTCGATGATGAGAAGAGTATCAGAAACTCATTGAGTGGTGTATTGGATGATGAAGGGTTTCATGTGTCCGTAGCAAGTGATGGCATGGAAGCTATTCGTAAGGTTGAAAGGGAAAATCCTGATCTGGTACTTCTCGATATCTGGATGGAAGGAATTAATGGAATTGAGGTGTTAAAGAAGCTAAAGATTATATCTCCAGGTCTTGTGGTTATTATGATTTCAGGGCATGGAACCATAGAGACAGCGGTCAAGGCTACAAAGCTTGGGGCGTATGATTTTATCGAAAAACCGTTATCTCTCGATAAGGTTGTATTAACGATAAACCGTGCGCTAAATTTCCAGCAGTTGGAAAAGGAGAACGAAATACTGCGTGACAAAATTCATAAGAATTATGATATTATTGGCAGCAGTGAGGCTATTACCAAATTAAAGCAGCAGATTGCCATCGCTGCCCCGACCAACGGGTGGATATTAATCACAGGGGAGAATGGTACCGGAAAAGAACTGGTAGCTCGTTCAATCCAGAGAAAGAGTCTCAGATCTGATAAACCGTTTGTCGAAGTGAACAGCGCTGCAATTCCGGAAGAATTGATTGAAAGCGAACTGTTCGGCTATGAAAAGGGGGCATTTACAGGGGCAGTATCCCAGAAGAAGGGCAGATTCGATCTGGCCAATGGAGGTACTATCTTTCTGGATGAGATAGCGGATATGAGTCTTAAGACCCAGGCAAAGATACTGAGGATACTTCAGGAACAGGAGTTTGAAAGAGTAGGTGGAATAAAGAGCATCCATGTCGATGTGAGGGTAATTGCTGCTACCAACAGAGACCTTAAGGAAGAAATGGAGCGAGGAAACTTTCGGGAAGATCTTTATTATAGATTGAATGTTATACCCCTTGAGGTTCCTCCTCTCAGGAAAAGAAAGGAAGATATCCCTGTATTGGTCTCTCAATTTTTAAGAGAGTTTTGTGCGGAAAACATGAAGGAGCAAAAGGAGTTGTCAAAAGAAGCTCTGGATATATTAATGGGGTATAATTGGCCGGGCAATGTTAGAGAATTGAAGAATATTGTTGAAATGCTGGTAATAATGACCCCCCAAATGGTGGTCTCGGCTGGAGATATCCCCGTTCCGATTAGAAGAGAGCTAAATGAAGAGAAGAAGGAGACTCTATATGAATACGATTCCTTAAAAGCTGCCAGGGAGGAATTTGAGAAGCAATTTATCATAGAAAAACTCAAAGAGTTTGGTGACAATGTGTCAAAAACAGCCCTGGCAATAGGTGTTGAAAGAAGCCATCTGCACAGAAAGATCAAGAATTTGGGTATAGAAACGGAAAAGTAGAGAACAAAAAAGAAAGAATGGAGGGATTTAAATGTCTGAACTTACTGATTTGAAAGAAGAACTTAACAGATGGGACGAGGGTGTAAAGAAAGCTACAAGTAAATATCCGGAGAGGAAAGAGAACTTTGAGAGTACCTCTGGAATAGAATTGAAGAGAACCTTTACCCCGTTGGATATTGAGGGCCTGGATTATCTTAATGATGTAGGATTTCCAGGCAAGTATCCTTTTACAAGAGGCGTCCAACCCACTATGTACCGTGGAAGGTTTTGGACAATGAGGCAGTATGCGGGTTTTGGAAATGCAGAGGATACGAATAAGCGTTATAAGTATCTTTTAGAGCAAGGTCAGACCGGCCTTAGTGTCGCCTTTGATCTGCCTACTCAGATAGGTTATGATTCGGATTATTCATTGAGCCTGGGTGAGGTAGGTAAATGCGGGGTTGCTATCGATTCATTGGCGGATATGGAAACCCTGTTTGATGAAATCCCTCTGGATAAGGTGAGCACATCGATGACCATTAATTCTACAGCCGCGATTTTGCTTGCCATGTATATAGGGGTAGCCGAAAAACAGGGAGTAACTTTAGATAAACTCACCGGGACGATTCAAAATGATATTCTAAAGGAGTATGTTGCGAGAGGGACGTATATATTTCCTCCGAAGGAGTCGATGAGGATAATTACAGATATCTTTTCATTCTGTAAAGATAATATGCCTCGCTGGAATACGATTAGTATAAGCGGGTATCATATTCGGGAAGCCGGCTCTTCGGCTGTCCAGGAGGTTGCTTTTACATTGGTCAATGGTATCGCTTATGTAGATGCTGCCATTCAGGCTGGGCTTAATGTGGACGACTTTGCTTCTCGTCTTTCCTTCTTCTTTAACTCACATAACAATATTATCGAGGAAGTAGCGAAGTTCAGAGCTGCCAGGAGGATGTGGGGGAAGATAATGAAGGAGAGGTTCCATGCGCAAAAAGACAAATCATGCATGCTAAGGTTCCATACGCAAACAGCGGGGTGCACGCTTATCGCTCAGCAGCCGATCAATAATATCGTCAGGGTTGCATTCCAGGCTTTGGCCGCTGTTTTAGGTGGCACCCAATCCCTCCATACCAATTCATTTGATGAAGCCCTGGCGCTACCTTCAGAAGATGCGGTAAGAACTGCATTACGAACCCAACAGGTTATTGCCCATGAAAGTGGTGCGGCTGATATTGTAGATGTTTTGGCAGGTTCTTATGCGGTTGAAGCATTAACGGATACGATTGAAAAGAAGGCATTTGAATATATTGAGAAGATAGATTCAATTGGGGGTGCAATTAAGGCGATAGAGGCCGGTTATATACAAAAAGAGATCGGTGATAGCGCATTTCAATATCAAATTGATGTGGAAAAGGAAGCTAATATTATCGTTGGTTTAAATAAGTTTCAGATAGAGGAGCCGCCGCCGACGAATCTATTAAAGGTGAATCCGGAGGTTGGTAGATTACAGTGTGAGAAGTTAGAAAGAGTAAAGAAACAAAGGGATGATGCAAAGCTTAAAAAGGCACTAAAAGACCTGGAAAATGTGGCAAAGGGAGATGGGAACCTGATGCCGAATATAATGGAAGCTGTGAGAAACTATGCCACGCTGGGTGAAATCACGGATATACTCAGGGGTGTTTTTGGTGAGTATCGAGAGGCATAGAATTGACTTTTTTTAACCAATAAATTGCGCCATAGATTGCTCTTTCGTGTATCCGAATCCTATGAGAAGCTCCCTCAACTACCAGTGTTTCTCTGGTTTTTTTGGCCTTTTCGTAGAGTTTCCATGCATGGCAAACATCAACAACTTCGTCATTAGACCCGTGTATTATAAGCACGGGTCTGGGGGAAATGTTGTCAAACTAAAATTCAGTTGCAAACAAAAAAAATATATGTTAATTTTTAAATAGGTGTAATGCGTTGGCCAGATAAAATTTCCTAAAGGCGGTCATCAAAACGTTTTTATAAAAAAATCCTTTTATCCTTGATATGTTCATAAGAGAACACATTGGAATTTTAATTCAAAATGATAAACTCAAGCGTATTAGTCCTAAACAGGTCTTTTCTACCCGTCAATGTTACAACTGTTAGGAGGGCCTTTTGTCTTCTTTATCAAGGGATTGCAAAGGCCGTCAATTCTCAGTTCGAAACATTCGATTACGAGAGCTGGAGTGATTTAAGTATAGAACAGCACGATGAAACAATAGGCCTCGTAAATAGAGTGATAAAGACTCCCAGGGTTATCCTTTTGGTAGCCTATGATAGGATTCCGAAAACGCATGTAAGGTTTTCAAGAGCAAATATATATGCCAGGGATAGGAACAAATGCCAATATTGTGGCGGCATTTTTCCTAAAAATGAATTGAGTCTCGATCATGTTGTCCCAAGAGCTTATGGAGGAAGTTCCTGCTGGGAAAATATTGTATGCTGTTGTTTCCCCTGCAACAAAAAGAAAGGAGGCAAAATGGCTCAGGAGGCGAATATGAAACTACTAAAACCACCGGCCAAGCCCCGCTGGACTCCTTTTTTCAGGGTTCATATCCAAGATATGATGCAAGAAGAGTGGCGAACATTTATAAATATGGTAGATGTATCTTATTGGAATACAGAGCTGTTGAAGTAATTCTTCAGTAATTCATGACTAAAAAATATAAATTTATTAGCCAGGATAGTGATAATAAAAAGCGATTGGATACTTTTCTTTCGCAACAAAACCTGCCTGTTTCCCGCTCCCGGATAAAGAGATTAATCGACGCAAAACTTATTCAAGTAAATGATATATCCCCTAAGGCCGGGTTAAGGATAAAAGAAGGTGATTTAATAAGGGTGTCTATTCCAGAGCCTACCCCGGCTGATCCCTCCCCAGAAAATATCCCCCTGGACATTATATATGAAGACAGATCTATCATTGCGATCAACAAGCCTCCTGGATTGGTGATTCATCCAGCCCCTGGTAATTATTCTGGAACTTTGGTTAATGCCCTATTATATCACGTCAGGGATCTCTCGGGTATAGGGGGGGTAATACGGCCTGGTATCGTGCATCGACTTGATAAGAACACGTCAGGAGTACTAGTTGTGGCCAAGAATGATCTTGCCCATCAATCGCTGGCAGACCAGTTTGAGAAACATTCTATAACAAGAAAATACATTGCCATCGTTTATGGGAATTTTAAAGATAAAAAGGGGACCATTGCCTCTTGTATTGGGAGACATTTAATAGACAGAAAGAGGATGTCAACCAAAACCAAAAAAGGTAAGGAGGCAATAACACACTGGAGAGTAATTGAGCCCTTTAAAGAGACCTCTTTATTAGAGATAAGCCTGGAGACCGGGAGAACTCATCAGATCAGGGTTCATCTGGCGGATATTCAGCACCCTATTATAGGCGATCCGGTTTACTGCAGTAAAAAAAAGTTATTGACAATAAAGGATAATCGGCTTAGAAAGAGGCTGAAAAGCTTAAACAGGCAGGCTTTACATGCATATCTTTTAGGGATTAACCACCCTATAAATGAGGAGTATATGGAGTTCATCGCACCTATGCCGGAAGATATGGAAGAGACATTGAATATGCTAAGGCTCATGGATTTGTAACCTATTTATATCAGGAGGTGAATCTTGAAAAGAAGAGTGGTTATTACGGGTTTAGGCGTAATTGCCCCTAATGGTATTGGCAAAGAAGAGTTCTGGGATGCATTGGCGAATGGAAGGTCGGGGATTGGGAGGATAACAAGGTTCGATGCGTCTACCTATCCTTCCCAGATAGCCGGTGAAGTGAATGGATTTGATCCCCTTGATTATTTGAGCCCCAAGAATGTAAAAAGGATGGATCGATTTGCCCAATTTGCTGTAGCTTGTGCTAGAATGGCAATGGAGGATTCTGGACTTATTATATCGCAGGAAAATGACAATAGAGTAGGTATTGTTTTCGGCTCAGCAGTAGGGGGTGTACAAATAGCAGAGTCACAACACAGCATTTTTATAGAGAAGGGACTTCGAAGAGTGAGTCCTTACCTGGCTATAAGCCTCTTTCCTGGAGCCTCTTCCTCCCAGATTGCTATAGAATTGGGGATAAAAGGATACAATACTAATATCTCTACAGCCTGTGCTGCAGGGTCCGATGCGATTGGCCATGCTTTTTATGCAATACGGAATAATTTGGCAGATGTCATAATTTCTGGCGCTGCAGATGCTCCTATCGTTCCTCTCACCTTCGGAGCTTTTTGTGCTATTAAAGGCTTATCGACCGATAAAAATGATGAACCAGATAAGGCCTGTAGACCTTTCGATAGAGAACGTGATGGATTCGTCATGAGTGAAGGGGCAGGGGGGGCCGTTTTAGAAGAACTTCAGCATGCTCTGAAACGAAATGCTTATATTTATGGTGAAGTTGCGGGTTATGGAGCTACAAATGATGCGTATAGTATGACCCAACCCATGCCCAATGGTGAACAGACTGCCGAAGCCATAAAAAATGCATTGAAGGATGCGAATCTTCAGCCTGAGGAAATCAATTATATAAACGCCCATGGAACTTCTACACCATTGAATGACAAGGTGGAGACAAGGGTAATTAAAGAGGTGTTTGGTGACAATGCTTACAGAATACCAATTAGCTCTACCAAGTCAATGACAGGTCATTCCTTAGGGGCCTCAGGGGCTATCGAATTAATCGCTTCTATCTTAACCTTAGAGAATCAATTTGTCCACCCAACGATAAACTACGAAAAACCAGATCCTGAATGTGATCTTGATTATGTACCCAATAAAGGCCGTAAAGCTGAAGTTGATGTGATACTGTCAAATACCCTCTCTTTTGGTGGTAAAAATGTAGCTTTAGTTTTGAGTAAATTTACCGAATAATCCGATCGCTTTTTTTGGAGTTAAAAATGAAAACTTTGGTGACTGGAGGAACAGGATTTATAGGAAGCCATTTGGTAAAAGCGCTTGTTGAAAAAGGGCGAAATGTACGATGTCTGGTGAGGGAGACCAGCAATGCGAAGTTCTTGGAAGAACTTGGAGTGGAGCTTGTATATGGAGATATAATGGATAAAGATTCACTCATAGATGCTGTCAAAGGAGTTAACATAATATATCACCTCGCTGGTGAGGTTTATTCCAAAAGAAGCAATGACTATTTCAAAGTCAATGTTAACGGAACCAAGAATTTACTTGAAGTGTGTCTATCTGAAAA
>JAUXFK010000225.1 GCA_030623035.1 Deltaproteobacteria bacterium
TGAATAAGCTTCTCGCCATGGGGCTTACAAAAGGAGCTGAATTTACCGTGACCCGTGTCGCTCCTATGCGCGATCCGGTTGAGATAAACTTGAGAGGCTTTAACCTGACCCTGAGAAAGGGAGAAGCCGACATATTACTGGTAGAAAGGAGCTAAGAGATGAGCACAATTACTATTGGTCTGGCAGGAAACCCCAACTGCGGAAAGACCACTTTATTCAATGACCTTACAGGAACCAAACAGAGGGTGGGAAACTGGCCGGGGGTTACTGTTGAAAGAAAAACCGGAAACTATAATCATGGCAACAGGGAGATTGAAGTTGTTGATCTTCCCGGTATTTACTCTCTCTCCGCCATCTCTTTGGATGAAAAGGTTGCCCGTGAATATGTAATCTCCGGAGTCCCTGACTTGATCGTAAATATCGTGGACGCATCAAACCTGGAACGAAACCTCTACCTTACCGTTCAACTCCTGGAGATGAAAGTCCCTGTTGTAATAGCTTTAAACATGATGGATATAGCAAAGCAGCGTAAGATTAAGATAGAGGAGAAGATGCTGGAAGAGTTCCTCGGTTGTCCCGTAGTCCCTATCGTTGCCAACAAAAATAAGGGGATCAATGAGCTGAAAAACGCAATTGAGAGCGTCGCTCGTGAGAGAAGGGTTTCTTCTTCTGCTGTTGTATATCCTGCGGAGATAGAAAAAACGATTGGAAGGCTGATCCCTATCGTGGAGAAGACCGCTTATCAAAGGAAGATAGACGCCAGATGGCTGGCGGTGAAGCTTTTGGAAGAAGATGAAATGGCGATGGAAATTGCAGGGGAGTCGGCTGCTTTGGTCTTGAAAGAGGCCGGGAAAGAGATAAGATCCAACCTTGGCGATGATCCTGACATTATAGTGGCTGACAGCAGATACGGGTTCATCAATGGCATTTACCGGGATGCAGTAGAAAAAAGGCTTGAGGTGCGGAGGACCGTTTCGGATTCCATCGATAATGTAGTCCTCAATCGTGTTTTCGGCATACCCCTCTTTCTTCTGGCAATGTATGTTACCTTCATGATCACAATTAACATAGGCGGGTGTTTCATCGACTTCTTCGACATCTTCCTCGGCACCGTCTTTGTGGATGGATTTGGAAAACTTCTCGACGCCTTCCATTTTCCGGAATTGCTCATCACTTTTCTGGCCGGTGGTATCGGAGGAGGCATACAGACTATGTCCACGTTTATTCCTCCCATTGGTTTTATGTTTCTGTGTCTGGCGATCCTGGAGGATTCCGGGTATATGGCCAGGGCCGCATTTGTTATGGACCGTTTCATGCGGTATATAGGGCTTCCCGGAAAATCTTTCGTGCCTATGCTGGTTGGTTTCGGCTGTAATGTGCCTGCCATCATGGCAACAAGAACCCTGGACAATGAACGCGACAGGACCCTTACCATTATGATGAACCCCTTTATGTCCTGTGGAGCCCGGCTGCCTGTTTACGCCCTATTTGCAGCAGCCTTCTTCCCCCACGCCGGCAGTACCATAGTCTTTGTCCTTTATCTTACCGGTATCGCCCTGGCAGTGATGACTGGTATGATACTCAAGAACACGGTTTTAAAGGGTGAGACTTCTCACTTCATAATGGAACTGCCTCCATATCACCAGCCCACTTTAAAAGGGGTGATTATCCATACCTATGACCGGCTGAAGCAATTCATGTTTCGCGCAGGCAGAATACTCATGCCCATCTTTGTGATCCTGGCTTTCTTGAACTCCATGGGCACGGACGGCACCTTTGGACATGAAGACAGCGAAACTTCTGTGCTGAGCGCCATGGGGCGATCCATCACCCCCGTATTCAAACCAATGGGACTGACAGAGGAAAACTGGCCTGCCACCGTGGGGATTTTCACCGGCATATTTGCCAAAGAGGCTGTAGTCGGTACCTTGGATGCACTTTATAGCGCTATGGCTGAAGAGGAAGAGGACGAAGACTTTAGTTTCTGGGGTGGCATAGGAGAGGCGTTTGCTTCCATCCCCGCCGCCTTCTCAAACCTGGGAGGCACGGTTATAGATCCCCTGGGGGTTAGTGTGGGTGACGTATCCGACCTGGATACTGCCGCTGAAGAGCAGGAGGTATCCAAGTCCACCTTTGGGGCTATGATCAAGGGTTTTGACGGCAAGATAGGCGCGTTTGCGTACCTGTTGTTCATACTGATTTACTATCCGTGTTTGGCCGCCATTGCCGCCATTTACCGGGAGACGAACCTGAAATGGACCATCTTTGCGGGCACTTATCTCACCTGCCTTGCCTGGGCGGTTGCCACCCTTTTCTATCAAGTCGCCACTTTTGGCCGGCACCCGGGTGCGTCGTTGCTGTGGGTGATAATCCTGGGAATCATCTTCATAGGTTTTCTCTTAGGTATGAAGAAGGCAGGGGGGAGGATCCCTCCGAGGATAGCCGCTGAGGTGGTGCCCCAGCCTGCCTGAAGGTTTTCCCACTTTTTGCATCCGGTCATGGGCCATGTGCCCACGGCAGGATGGTGTATATACATAAGAAAGGAGAATTGCTTATGATCTTTTCGGACATAAAAAAGTATTTCGCCAGCCGCAAAGTTGCCTCACTTCAGGACCTGTCATTCCATTTCAATGTGGAACCTGATGCTATAAGGGGCATGTTGGAACAATGGATTCACAAGGGAAAGATGTACAGGTTGCCCTATGAGGAATCATGCCAGGGCTGCTGCGGATGCGGATACAATTCCGAAAAAATGGAGTTTTATCAATGGATTGATTGAACCGATAGACGGATAAGAATTGGTAATGTGAAGGCTTAATTGGAAGAACCCTCCGAGGGTCAGAGAAGAAAAGAGGCTTGCGAAGCCCGACCGATGTAAGAATAATCGGCCTGGCTTTTTTATTCTTAAAAAGGGGAGGAGGTGAAAGGTTATGTCATTTTTCCCGTGACGTGCAGTCTGCCAGGGTATAAAGGACTTTGAAAAAAAGGTTGGATAAAAAAGAAGAACGAAGAATGGTGCTTGAATACCTCTATGGGGAATTTGAGAATGATGACGAAAGGCACCTGGTCACCTGCCAGCTTGCCGTAGAGTTCTGATGGGTAAATAGGGTCGAATTTAGAGAAAAAGGCAGCACCGCCACCAAGCAATGAACTGCCTCCCCCAAAAGCCCCCGGAAATGACTGCCGAGGTTTTTATAGATGATTATTTCAATTTTTCCGGGGCAAATCCGGAGAGAGGAGATTGCGACTTCCTTGTCTGCGTCTACCGGGGTAATGAGAGAGATACATTCTATGTCATCCCTTACGGAGATATGCCCAGAGAAGGAGCTAAGATCAGGGCAGTTGACCATGACGGAGTTTCCCTGGATAATGGAAAAAGCAGATATTCCCAATTTAAGGAAGCCTGGCATCTATTTAATGGGGTTAGGGAAGGCAATACCAGGAAAGAAAGGAGGAATAGAGAATGACACCTCAGTTTAAATTATTCGTTGCGATAAAGCCTCATGAAATCGTCTTCAGGTGCAAGGGCAGGCTCGATGCATCGGCTGCCTGTCTAACCATTATCAAACTCTATTATGAACTATAAGTAAATCAAATTGTTAGAGGCGCATTTTCGGGTGAACCATCCTTTTATGTGCTAATCAAAACGCTCTATTCGTTATTCTTTCTATGGCTTCTACGTATTTCTCCTTTGTCTTCTCTATTATCTCTTCCGGCAATTCCGGAGGGGGGGGCGTCTTATCCCAATTTATAGACAACAAATAGTCTCTTAGGAATTGCTTATCAAAGCTCATCTGAGATTTGCCTGGCCGGTACTCATCCTTAGGCCAGAAGCGAGAGGAATCAGGGGTGAGAAGTTCATCGATTAATATCAATTCATCATTCAATATCCCAAATTCAAACTTGGTATCTGCTATGATTATCCCTCTATTATCCGCTATTTCTCTTCCTTTTTTGTATATCTCAGTGCTTATCCTGATTACCTCATCAGCAAGACTATCTCCTATTGTTTCCTTCATCCTTAAAACAGTAATATTCTCATCATGGAAGCCTTCCTCTGCTTTGGTAGCGGGTGTAAAAATTAGCTCTTCCAATTTAGAAGAATCCAAAAGCCCTTCAGGTAGGGTTATCCCACATACGGCTCCCCCATTTCGATACTCTTCCCATGCAGAACCTGCCAGATACCCTCTGACCACGCATTCTACGGGCAGAGGGTCTGTTTTCTTTACAAGCATACATCTACCCTCTAAGATATCTGCGTACTTATGACATTCTTTAGGCAGGTCTTTTACCTCTGTAGATACCAGATGATTGGGAACCAGATCATGCATGACTTCAAACCAGAATTTTGATATTTGTGTCAGGATTCTCCCTTTATTTGGGATACCGTTTTTCATAATCACATCATAGGCAGAAATCCTGTCTGTTGCGACGATCAACAGGTGTTTATCGAGATCGTATATATCCCTAACCTTTCCTCTTCCCAAAAGCTTTAGGCCTTTTAAATCCGTTTCAAATACGACTCCATTTCTCATGAAATAACTCCTCATCGTTTAGATGCCATTAAAAACAAATGTATTATTTTAGCCTTATGAAACA
>JAUXFK010000170.1 GCA_030623035.1 Deltaproteobacteria bacterium
CTCGAATTTTCTGTATTTGTGGGGTGGGAATACCATAAATATCTTTTTTAACTCTTCAAAGGTCAGGCCCAATGGCTCAAGTCTGTAATCTAAGATATCTTCAAGGCTTTCATCTGAACCGGGCAGGTTCAACCTCCTGGCAAGGTCGATCAGGATATCTTCATCCTGCCGACAAAGCCCTACCTGTATGGCTTTTTGCTGAGCGAAAACCGCATTGCCGGCCACATAAGGAAGCTCGATTATCTGGTTTACCTCCGGCCAAAAGGCAGCAGGCAATACATAATCAGCCAGTGCAGCGGTAGGGGTGATAAACATATCTGTAACAACAAGCAAATCGAGCTTCAGCAAGGATTGATAGACCTCTTTCGTATTGGCGATTGTAGCCAATGGATTATTCCCAAAGATAAGAAGCGCCTTTATACGATAGGGCATACCTGTCCGCATAGCCTTAAAGAGCCCTGGAATATGAGCAGAAGGCATTGAGGCACGAAATCCGGATAGTAATTTGAATTGGTCACTCCCGATCCTTTTTTTGAGCATCCCTTTGGGGAGTTTGGTTCTCAAAAGAGGATATGGCCTTACAATATCCATGCCCAATATATCCCCTCCAGGGACATCTATATTGCCGGTCAGCCCCCTAAGTAAAGAGATCGCCCTTACTGTTTGAAGAGAGTTTGGATTTTGTTCAATGGCAACACCCCACTCCAGTACAGAGGGTTTATCCATGGCATATCTCTTTGCTGCAGCAACAATGTCATCTGCAGGAATCCATGTAATCGCCTCGGCCCACTTTGGCGTGTATTCTGATACATGCTCCTTCAACCTTCTAAACCCCAATGTCCACTTTTCAACAAATTCCTTATCATAGATACCTTCATTGATGATTACATGGATCATGGAAAGGGCAAGGGCGCAATCCGTTCCGGGTCTGATAGGAAGCCAGATATTACATTGTTTTGCTGTTTCAGACCTTCTGGGATCTACTGCAATCCCAAAGCTTCCCGCTTTCAAAGCCCTTTTGACAGGAAACGATAATTCGCCATCAGGGCCAGTGATCACAGGATTGTGCCCCCAGAACAAAATAGTCTTGGGTGTGACACCTCCGTAGTAGTCTGCAACGGGAAAACCACCGTAAGTGAGATGGCTTACCGTAATCCTGGGGATAAAACAGTTGGCAAGACCGGGTTCATACCAGTTGGGGGTTCCAAGAGAGTTTGCAAATCGAACAACATGCATATAATGATGCCGGCCGGTTCCCTGGCCTATTGCAATAGACTCAGGACCGGATTCATGCCTGAAATTATCGATCTTTTCTGAAATCTCATCTAAAGCCGTATCCCAATCGATCTCTTCCCATTTATTCGATCCTCTTATCCCAACTCTTTTTAACGGAGTCAATATCCTGGAATGATGATAGACGATCTCCGGTGTAGCAATCCCTTTAATACACATCTGGCCTAGGTTAAAGGGAGACTCCGGATCCGGCACTACTTTTATGAGTTTACCATCTTTAACAGACAAAAGGGCACCACACCCCCCATGGCAATTCCGGCAGATACTCTTCAGATTCTCATTCATAAATAATTACCCGTTAAGACGTGCTAAAACCTTACAGTTCTCTTCAAGAATCTTTTTCGGTGACTGAAGGAGATCACACAGACCCTCTGTACCGTTAACTATCTCTGTCACGACTCCGTCAAGAGATATCCTGTTATTTTCACACAGACTGATGATTTTAGCAAACGCTCCACCGAGATGCCCGCGGGAGCCAACCAATGAAACAGCATTTGTAATCATATGGTCAACAGCATCAAGGACTAGAGGCACTCCGCTCCTGCCGAGGATGGCAACACGGCCATTTGCATTCAAGCGCCTAAATACCCTGTTAACATTGTCCATATTTCCTGAGGCCTCGATAACAACATCAACAGAACACGGACCATCATCAAAGAATTCGTCAATATCGTATATATGGTCGCTCCATTTCTTTGCAAGCATCCTCCGGAATTTTACTGGTTCAACTACATGGACTCTGGAAGCGCCGAAAACAACCTTGCCCAACATTGCAGAAAACAACCCAATCGGACCGGCCCCAAAGACAACAATCACGTCCCCTGCAGATACATGGGTATTCTGACATGCCACATAAGCAACCCCTGCGGGTTCAATACATGCCGATGTCTTAAGACCCTTGTCACTCCCTGCCAATGCATTCACTTCATGGGTCAGCATCGATGGTACATCAACGATTGTACCAAAGAGGCCATCCTGCTCTAAACCCAGTAATCTTGCATGCTGGCACTGGTTGAACTGTCCTCTCCGACAAGCATTACAGTGATAACAAACGATGATCGATTCAAACGTTACATAGTCTCCCTCTTTTACATGGTAAACACGAGAACCCACCTCAACTACCTTTCCAACCCCTTCATGACCTATGATTCGGCCTTCTTTTGGGATATCTGCCGGTGCTGAGCAACGAATATAACCTGTGTCAGGATTGGTTTCCACCAGATGCACATCCGTTCCACACAACCCCCCATATATCATCTCTACTCTAACTTTATCACAACCAAGCCCCCCCAGTTCTCGATTTAGCACAGAGACACGAGGATCTCTATAAATCTGATGGGGGCCTGGGTTGGCAATGCCATCTACGGGCCTTTTCTCCGCATTAACTATCAATAATTTAGATTTCAAAGCATGGATCCTTTCCATAGGTGTTTGGATTTCAACAGACCGTTATACGATAGTGTCCATCCAAAAGTGAGCAAAATGGCTATTGAGTAAACTCAGCAAAGGCGGTCACATTATAATGCGTGCAACTTATCTGACAGTGTATAGAGCGTTAAGAAAGAACAGTAGCGAGTTTCGCACGGGTTATAATGTGACCGCCTCTGCTGAGACCGATTTTTTTGCAAAGAGAAGTCAATAACCATTATGAGCAATTTTGTTTAGGGTCAAAAAAGACGAAGATTTTAACCGCCCCGCAGAATATGGCTTCGCATTTCACAGGGCAAGCAGGAATATATGGGCATATTTCGAGGATTAAGATCTGAGCCCAACAAAGAGATTGGGGAAAAGGACTATTTCTGGATGGACACTATACCAATTCTCGATAGCGTATCTTTCCTCCTGAGGTTCTGGGTAGTTCAGTTATGAATTCTATAATGCGAGGTACTTTGTATTTTGACATCCTTTCCTCACAGAATTTTTTAATATCGCTTTTACTGATCTTTGAAGCATCCTTTAAGACAATCACAGCCTTGGGGACTTCACCATGAGAATGGTCCTGAACTTTTACAACCGCCACCTCAGCAATTTTCGGGTGAGCGATCAACACATCTTCGATCTCTGTTGGGAAAACCTTCAGACCTGCCATCTTCATCATCCCTGATTTTCTGCTCGCAAAATATAAGTACCCTTCAGTATCCTTCTTTACCATATCACCAGAAAAAAACCAGCCATCCTTTAGATATTTTTCAGTTTCTTCAGGCTGGTTATAGTATCCACTACATACAGCCGACCCTCTTACAGCCATTTCTCCAACCTCATTCGGAGGCAACTCTTCCCCATCTTCCCCTAAAATTTTGACCTCATAATAACGACACGGCTTTCCCATCGAGCCTATTTTATGCATCTCATCAACAGAGGCGGCTAAGGCAATCCCCGATGTCTCAGTACTTCCCCAAACAGGGATGATATTTATTCCAAAACGTTCTTCAAATCTCTTTGCCAATGCCGGGTTTATATGCATGCCTCCACTCTCAGGGATTCTAAGAGAGCTAAAATCAAAAGGGAAAGAGTCGTGTAAACGCACCAAAGTGTCATAGATCGAAGCAACAGCCATCATGCATGTTACACGGCAATCTGTGATCCTTCTTGCAATGGACTTGGGAGAAATATTGTCGATTAAAACAATCGTACCTCCCAAATATAATGGACGAGAAAATAGTTCATGTGGGTGCACAAAAACAGGAAACATACATAGATGAATATCATCATGCCTCAACTTTAAGCTTTCTACCGATGATAAAGTATTCCAGAATATGTTCGCATGGGTAGTGACAGCACCTTTTGGCACACCGGTTGTACCGGATGTGAAGTTCAAATAGACAACATCACTGTCCTGTAATGAAACTTCCGGTGCTGAAATTTTCTCTTTAACAAAGATTTTATCCCAATTCCTGTATTTTTTCGCGGTTTTTTTGCCAATTACGATAATCTTTTCATCCGGGCATGAAAGCTTTACCTTGGATAATAAAGGCTGAAAACTTTCATCTACGATCAAGAAGACAGGATCGGTGATATCCAATACAAGCTGGATATGGGGAACGGTCTGCGTATAATCAATAGGAAATACGATTCCTCCTGCCGCAGCAACGCCTAAAAACGAAATAATTGCCTCCGGTGTCTTCTGTACTAAAAGCCCCACCCTTTCTCCATTTTTAAGGCCATTTGCAATTAAAAAATTGGCCAGCATATTCGATCTTTCATAGAATTCTCTATGAGAAACCTTCGAGTCCCCATATATAATTGCAGTCTTTTCAGGTAAAAGTTTCGCATTCCGTTCTAACATTTCAACGATCGTCATATTACTCACCACTTTTTAAACATCTGTATTGCAACAGGTTAACATCAGTACGCGAATCATTGATAACGTTTATAAAAATAATGGACTTCTACATGGCGCCCATCCCTCTAAATACAGCGGGAATCGTTTTAAAAAGTATCTTTAAATCCAACATAAAGGAAAAATTATCAATATATTCCATATCCAGTTCGATCCATTTCTCGAACGGCACTTCATTTCTTCCATTAATCTGCCATAGACATGTAAGGCCGGGTCTAATACTGAACCGGCGTTTCTGCCAGTCCTTTTCAAAACATTCAAAGTCTCGAACTGGAAGAGGCCTGGGGCCTACCAGGCTCATATCCCCTTTTAAGACATTTAACAACTGAGGCAACTCATCAATGCTTGTCTTTCTTAGAAACCTCCCTACCCTTGTAACTCGCGGATCATCTTTGATTTTGAATACAGGGCCACTCATTTCATTCAGATGTTCCAATTCGGATTGTTTTTTCTCTGCATCTTTTATCATCGTTCTGAATTTATAAACGTTGAATCTTCGTTTATTATAACCGACCCTTTCTTGAAGGAAAAAGACAGAGCCAGCAGAGTCTAAACGAATAAGAATACCTACAACTATAAAAAGAGGAAGTAATAATATCAATGTAAAAAAAGAAAAAACGATGTCAAATAACCTCTTAAATTCAAAAAACCAACCATCCAGCGGAGCGGTATATAGAGTCAGCAGAGAAGACCCCTCAAAGTCATCGACCCTTGATTTGGCCAAACGTAAATCAAAAAACAGGTCCGTGAGAAAACGTACGATAATACCCTGTTCTTCACAAATGCGGAGTACCCTATTGATCTCTTTATAAAAAGTCTTAATCGGTAATCCAATAACAACTTCATCTACCACATGTCTCTTTAAGACATCAGAAAAATGCTGTAAATCAGAGAGCAATTCTGTATTTTTACTATTATCAAAGCTTTCATCATCTACAAAACCAATGAGGTTATATCCTAAATCCTTCCGTTTTCTTATTTTCTGAGCGAAACGCTGTACCCTTTGATTCGAGCCGATAAGTATCATATGCCTTAGATTCCTGCCTCTATTGCGAATCATAATCAACAATAGACGCATCGTCATCCTGGCCGTTATGGTGGAAAGACTACTCAAAACCCAGAGCAAGAAAACAAATACCCCATTAAAGACCTGAGCATAGAAAATACTTATGAAGCTGGTTATAAAGAATGTTCCAAGAGAGGTTGCCTTTATGATATCTATACATTCTTGAACTCTGCTTCCCATTCGCTTGGTTTCATAAAGACCAAAGAGTTGAAAAATGACATGCCAGGTACTTATCGCAATGATGATGACAATAAAATTCTGGATAGTAATCTGAGCGGACAGCAATTCATTCAGTGTAGAAGGCATCCCTTCATAACCGCTGATAACAATAGCTACAGCCAAACTACAAAAAAGTATTAAAATATCTGAGAATTTATATAAGGCGAAAAGTACAGTACGCCGAAAAAACATAGGATATTATCTCTTCTTTAAAGGGTTGGATTAGTATATAAATATATCGGCATTTCTAAAATTTTCTTTATGCTCGGTAATTAGTATTGATGATCTCGTAAAAAGTCAAAAAATACCATTTCCCGTCATTCCGGCAAAAGCCGGAATCCAGTGTTTTCAAGCAGTTGCGGACCATCTGGACTCCGGTTTTCACCGGAGTGAC
>JAUXFK010000236.1 GCA_030623035.1 Deltaproteobacteria bacterium
AGAAGGGTGAGTTGCCGGCTCCTCTATAAAGGTTATCTACATTTTGGGTAATAACCGCTCTCAGCAGAGATTCCTGCCCCGGTTAATGCTACGACTCGTTTGCTTTGTGATATACACTTTGCTGCTTTATCGATTGTTTCTTGGTTCGTCATAACTCCCCTCCCTTTAAAGAAAAAATGGATGGTTATATATAAAACATGTATACAATAAAGACCCCCGACTGTCAAAAAGAATTATTGTATCATTTTAGCGCCATGAAATAGAAAACTATCAGCGACGCTTTTCAAAAAGCGGAACTGTTACGATTATTTAATTTGACAGATTGCCCTCCTGTTCATTAATATAAGGGGGAGATAAGAAGAAGATAAAAGCTGGATATTCAGATGGAGAAAGCGATGAATGTTAACGAGGTATTACGGCATCAAATAGAAAGCCGACCGGATAAGGCCTTTCTATTTTTTAAAGATCAAAGAATCACTTATCACACATTTGGAGAAAGGGTCAACAGTGTAGCACATGCACTCAAACAACACGCAGTAAAAAAGGGGGATCGGGTGGCCATCTTTCTCGATAACTGTCCTGAATTTCTCTACTGTTGGTTTGGTATCGTAAGGATAGGCGCGGTTATGGTTCCGATTAATGTGGCCTTTAAGGAAAGAGAGGCCTCTTATATCCTCCAGCACTCCGAGGCAAATACATTGATTACGGAACAGGATCTATATGAAAAGGTCATTCAGAAAAAACAAAAGGATTTAATCCATTTAAAGAATGTATTTTGCATAGGAGACGTTTCTTGTCAGGGTCTAACCAATCTGTCATTTATTATGGATGAAAATTACAATCCAATCCCGGAAGAGAGGCTCAACGGAGATGACATACATTCGATTATGTATACATCCGGAACAACCGGTGAGCCGAAAGGTTGTGTACTTAGCCATTTCCAGTACGTCTCTATCGCAGAGGTAACAAAGGACAACCTCGTTTTAACCCCTGATGACCGTCTAATATGTATCCTTCCCCTCTTCCATGTAGGTGCTCAGTGGGTAATTACTATGGCATCTATTATAAGTGGTGCAAGCATTTTACTTATAGATCGTTTTCATCCCAGGCAGTTCTGGCAGCAGGTATACGAAAACAATATAACGGTATTCCATTGCATAGGGGCAATCCTGGCCTTCTTAGATAAACTCTCGGTAACAGAATATGAAAAGAAGAATTCCCTTCGGGTTGCATTGAGCGCCGGACACCCTGAGCTTGCAGAACGACTCGGCAAAAGATGGGGATGTAAGATGCTTCAAGACTGGGCAATGACTGAAGGGGGATTAACCATAGAACATATAAACGGACCTCCGAAAAAAGGCTCATGCGGAATGCCCCGGGGGCCAAACGACATCAAAATATTTAATGAAAAGGATGAAGAGGCTCCTATAAGGACAACAGGTGAGATTGTTATGAAAGGGCCGACCCTGTTCAAGGAGTACTATAGAGACCCAAAAGCCACTGCAAATTCAATGAGAGGAGGGTGGTTTCATACGGGTGATAACGCATACAGGGATGAGGACAATTTCTTTTATTTTGTTGATAGGAAGAAGGATATTATCAGGAGGAGCGGGGAGAATATTTCCTCTATAGAGGTGGAAAATATAATCCGATCCCATCCAGGGGTGGAAGAGGTCGCGGTCGTTGCATCTCCCGATGAGCTCAGGGGTGAAGAAGTAACGGCATACATTATCCTTAAAAATGGTCAGACCCCTGATACGGTATCTCCTTTGGAGTTGGTTCGGTTCTGTGAGGAGAGGTTGGCCTATTTTAAGGTACCCAGATATTTTGTGTATAGAAAAGATTTCCCAAGGACTTTAACCCATCGGATAAAGAAGGAGGAGCTGAGAAGTCTTGGGAAAGAGCCCGATGAATTCTTTTTTGACAGGAGAGAGATAGGATGACAGTAAGGATATATAATACATTGACTGGGACTAAAGAGGAGTTTATACCAACACAGGATGGTAAGGTTGGAATGTATGTCTGCGGTGTTACAGTATATGATCTTTGCCATATCGGTCATGCCCGTTCAGCCATCGTATTTGATATTATCTTCCAATATCTCAAATACAGGGGTTATGATGTTACATATGTAAGAAACTTTACAGACGTGGATGACAAGATAATCAAGAAAGCAGGAAGCGAAAATGTAAGTTGCCGGGAGGTCTCAGAAAGATATATAAATGAGTTTAAAAAGGATATGAAACAACTGGGTATTGAAAGTCCCACAATAGAGCCCAAGGCAATGGATCACATCGCTGATATGATAAAGACAATTGAGCAGCTTTTTGAAAACGGATATGCTTATCAAGTAGAGGGAGATGTCTTCTTTTCTGTAAGCAAATTCAAGGAATATGGGAAACTTTCAGGAAGGGCAATCGACGAAATGTATGCAGGGGCCAGAATTGAAGTCGATGAGAGGAAAGAGAATCCCCTCGATTTTGTCCTCTGGAAGGCAAGCAAAGAGGGTGAGCCATCCTGGGACAGCCCATGGGGAAAAGGGAGACCGGGTTGGCATATAGAATGCTCTTCTATGAGTCAGAAATACCTTGGAGAGACGTTTGATATCCATGGTGGCGGAAAAGACCTGATCTTCCCGCACCATGAAAACGAGATTGCCCAATCCGAAGGGGCGACCGGAAAGCCCTTTGTCAGATATTGGGTGCATAACGGTTTTGTTAATATAGATAAGGAAAAGATGTCAAAATCCCTTGGTAATTTCTTCACTATTAAGGAAGTGCTTGAGCGATATCATCCCGAGGTGATTCGTCTTTTCTTACTCTCCAGCCATTACAGAAGCCCTGTAGATTTCTCCGATAAGAATATAGAAAAGACAAAGAAAGGCCTCGATAGAATTTACAGTACTCTCAGGAATATAGATGCGCTTTTAGCCGGTGAAGACAACAAAGAATGCATATTGCTTGACAATCCAGATGAAACAGAGGGTGAGTTGTACGAAACACTATCCCAACTCCCTCGCAGATTTGAGGAAGCAATGGATGACGACTTCAATACAGCCCTTGCCATCGGTTATATTTACGAAAGTGTAAAGGCCCTCAACAGATACATAAGCGACAAAGAAGGTTTTAAAAAGTCATCCAACTCCCTTTTCATACTGAACTATGGAAGGGAGAGATTAAAAGAGATCTCGTCTGTCCTCTCTCTATTCAATACTGACCCGAAAGGGTACTTTGAGAGACAAAGACAAAAGGAAATATCCGAGCTTAAGATAGATGAAGGAGAAATCCTTGGTTTGATAGAAGAAAGGGCAGATGCAAGAAGGGAGAAAAACTGGGCTCTAGCCGATGATATCAGAGATCGGCTTCATCAGAGGGGTGTTATATTGGAAGACACCCCTGATGGTACCCTTTGGAAGGTAAAGAAAGATGACTGATGGGACAACGAAATAAAGTTTATAAATGTTGGCCTTGATAAACAGGCTTGACAGAATTACCTCTATAATGCGTACTCAGGTGTACACTTTAGGAGGCATTTAAATGAAGACCATTACATTCACCGATTTCCGTAAGAGGGCTTCCGGTTTCATAACCGAGGTGGAACACGGAGAGACGCTTGTCCTTCTCCGCCGTGGGAAGCCGGTGGCTGAAGTAGTTCCGTTTTCCGACAGGTCCCGAATAACCCCCGCATGGAAGCAACCGGGAATCCGTTTGCGTATTCGAGGAAGCGACTTATCCTCTGCTATCCTGGAAGATCGTGAGACGGTTACATGAAAGCATACTTGCCAAATTGAACTTCTACAAGAACCTTCTCCTTAACAAAATCGATTTGTTTAAAAGCGCCTCTAATTTGAACATCACTCTCAGGGATTGTAATAGTATATATCTCTCTCTTTTAACTCTCGATAGCCTCTCTGAGTAAAAATTTCTTTAAATTCCAATAAGGGTATATGTCTGGTAGGGAAATATCCTTGCTCCCTTTTTGGTTTCACGATTAGGACATATGTGACTGACGTCAACTATTTTAATAATGTTCCTCTGGCTCCCCCAACTTCGCCCCCCCCTTCGCCACTTTTTTTCTTCCCACTCCTTCTTTTA
>JAUXFK010000249.1 GCA_030623035.1 Deltaproteobacteria bacterium
GGCCCTGATTCACCATCAAAATTCTTGAAGCCTTGATAACCATAGGTTCATAAAGTTTTATACATGTTACTTAAGTGCAGGCAAAATTGTTGCAGAACCTTATTGCTATAGGATTTCATAAAATTAGGCGGTGGATTGTGGGGGGCAGGTAGATATTAATTGAGCGTGGTTGCTTTTGTAAATTGACTTATTCGCTATAATAGTTTACAAATATAGTAACGATTCAGCAGACAAAAAGCCGGAACGAGACAGTCATGAATATATCTGTTAAGACTCAGAACCAAGAAACAATCTCCTGTTCTTTCTTAACTCGTGCCCATCCATAAATGGCACTTTTGTCCAATCTCTGCGTCAGGCTCAGATTTTAATCCTCGAAATATGTCAATATATTCCTGCGGTTAAAATCTTCGCCTTTCTTGACCTTGAACAAAATTTCTCATTTCTGGATGGATACTAACTCACTTAGATGTTCAAATAGTTGCACGGGTTAAAATTTGACCACCGCCTTCGCAACTAAAATTTAAAAAAGCTAAACAGTTACATAGTATGTAATAACTTTTATAAACAGGGTTTTCTTCGCAATGTTTTCTACCTTTTTCCCGTTTCGAAAAAATGGATTGAGTCTAAAGACAAAATTTTATTTTATCTCTGGTTTTATCATTTTGATGATTATGTTGATTGTGGCTTTTTCTATTTACAGAGAGTATCGTTTGACCAATGAAGATTCACAGCGAGAGAAGAAAGAGTTGGTTGAGGTATTTGCCATATCTGTTATGAATGCCCTGATGTATGAGGATTTGGGGCTTTTAAATAGAGGAAAGTCGCTAGAACGTTATATAACCCAGATAATGGCAAACAAAGACTTAAATATAGAATACGTCATAGTTGCTGACTTATTGGGCAATGTAATAGCACAGAATCATAAAAGTTCCCAATTGGAGCGGAAAATCTCTTCGGATAATAATGTTTTGGAATCTAAAATAGTCGATAAAACAATAAGTAAGAGATATAAAGGAGAGGAAGAAATCATAGAGGTTACTACCCCTTTGACCAGTGAATCAAAAGGGTTGGGTGTCCTTAAAGTTGGTTTTTCACAGCAGAGTTTCCAAAACAGGTTGTTTAAGCGGTATTTTGTCATACGGCATAAAGAGATAATCCTTATCGCTTTTGGGTTGATCGCCCTAAATTTCATTATCATCCATATACTGATCTTAAAGACTATAAAACCCATTATGAAGTTGACCGATAACCTGAAAGAAGTGGGCAGGGGGAACTTATCGATCCGTTCTACCTTTGGTACGAAAGATGAGTTGGGATTTCTAAGTGAGGCATTTAACTCCATGATGGAAAGTCTCAATCAGGCAAGACAAGAGCTTAATCAAACAAGTACACAGATGATTCAAACAGAGAAGATGGCCGCTATGGGTAAATTAGCAGCGGGTTTGGCTCATGAAATCAACAACCCTTTGGGAGGCGTGCTTACCTGTGTTGAAACCCTTAAACAAAACTACCAGGATGAGGAGCAAAGGACAAAATACCTTTACCTTGTTCAAACAGGACTGGAGCGAATACGAAGAACAGTCAAACAGCTTTTAAATTTTGGAAAGAAAAGGAGCTTTCAACCAGAACCTACAGATATTAATGTCTTGATGAACCGAACGCTTGAGATGACTTCCCACCATCTTTCCTCAAACGGAATTTCCATACACAAAGACTTTGATCAAAATCTTTCCGAGATTCTTGTGGATCCCCATCAGTTGATACAGGTCTTTGTAAATCTTATCTTGAATGCGATTCAGGCAATGACAGAGGGAGGGGATCTGTGGATTAGAACCTTTCAGGAAGATGGAAGGGTGGGGATTTCGATTAGGGATACGGGCTGTGGAATTCCAGATGAGAACTTGGATAGAATTTTTGATCCTTTTTTTAGTACAAAAGATCCGGGACAGGGGACTGGTCTTGGTCTTTCTGTTAGTTATCGGATTATTCAAGAGCATGGCGGTGAGATCAATGTAGAAAGCCAGGATGGCATAGGAAGCGAGTTCGTACTTTTTTTGCCGATGAATCATAAGATAAGAGAAAGTTTTTCAATTGTTTTTTAGGGAGCTATAATATGGAGAGAGGCAAGATTCTGCTTATAGATGATGAACCCATTTTGTTGGTTACAGTATCCGATGCCTTATCAAAAGTCGGATATAAGGTGAAAATTGCTGAGAGTGGCCAAAAAGGGTTTGCTATGTTTCAGGACGATTCCTTTGACATGGTATTGTTAGATATGGTTTTGCCAGATATATCCGGCATGGAAGTATTGGGAAGGATCAAGGGCCTATCTCCTGACACATTGGTTGTTATGATTACAGGATACGGCACAGTTGAGAATGCTGTAGAGGCCATGAAGCTTGGTGCTCACGATTTCATTGCCAAGCCGTTTTCTCTGGATGAGCTGATACTAAAGTTACAGAATATTAGTTCTTTTCAGTGTTTAAAAGATGAGAATATCTATCTTCGTCAGCGTCTGGAGAAAAAATACCAGTTTGGTAATCTCGTGGGTAAATCGGATAAAATGCGTGAAATTTATGAACTCATCCGCATTGTATCCTCAACGGATTCAACCGTATTGATACAGGGTAAAAGTGGTACAGGCAAAGAGTTGGTAGCAAACGCTATTCATTTTAACAGTAGCCGTAAATATGGTCCTTTCATTAAAGTAAGCTGTGCTGCGCTTTCTGAGACGATCCTGGAATCTGAACTTTTCGGCCATGAAAAAGGAGCATTTACCGGAGCTGTTCAGAGAAAGGTCGGGCGGTTTGAACTGGCAGATGGAGGTACTCTCTTTCTCGATGAAATTGGTGATATATCACCCACTGTTCAGGTTAAATTGTTACGAGTTCTTCAGGAAATGGAATTCGAGAGGGTGGGTGGCACTAAGACTGTGCAGGTTGATGTCAGGATTATCAGCGCAACAAAGTACGAAGATAATGAGATCAAGACCGAGCGACTGAGAGAGGATCTGTACTATCGTTTAAATACAATTCAAATCGATCTTCCTCTTTTGTGTGAACGCAGAGAGGATATCCCCCTACTGGCCAAGCATTTCTTAAATGAGTTTAAAGGGAGGGCATCAAAAAATATACCTGGCTTTACCAAAGGTGCCTTGGATCTTATGGAACAATACGAATGGCCGGGAAATATTAGAGAGTTAAAGAATGTTGTAGAAAGAGCGGTGGCCTTCTGCCGAACCGAAAGAATTCAGATCGCTGATCTGCCACAGGAGATACGAGAGATCCGTTTAAAAAAGAAGCGTATCCAAGATCAGATAGAGAGGTTGGATGATGTTTTAAAGGCCGTTGAAAAGGAGTATCTCCAAAAAATTCTTCGTGTAACACATGGCCGAAGAGGCAAGGCCGCTGACCTTTTGGGTATAAGCCGCAAGACACTATGGGAAAAGATGAAAGAATATCAACTGTCTGAGAAAATCCAACCCAATGCTGAAAATCAAAACAGTCGGTCTAATTTATAATATAGTAGTGCGAGATAACTAGTGTCCATCCAGAAATGAGCAATTTTGTTCAAGGTCAAGGAAGGCGAAGATTTTAACCGCAGGAATATATTGACATATTTCGAGGATTAAAATCTGAGCCTGACACAGAGA
>JAUXFK010000076.1 GCA_030623035.1 Deltaproteobacteria bacterium
CCCTGATTCACCATCTGATTTACAAACGTCCTATCGTATAAGGGCAAATTCGTTTTCTGCTGGAGCAAAGTGGTGAAACAAAAATCAGTGAAAAAGAAACTTTATCATATACTTACAGAATTAGGTGGTGGATTTTGGTCTAAAAGACAACCTCAATGCAGAGGCAGGAGTATATCTCATATGCGGGCCGGATGATTCTGATATAGGCCAGTTTGATGAGAATGATATGGTTTACTTGAGGGTTGGTTATGCTTTTTAACTTATGGAATCATATCCCTTCCAGAGCATTTTTCTATTTTAAGCCCGGCAAGAGAAGCCAATTTGGATTGTCTGTCATCGAATGTCAGAAACCTGTCCGCTTTAATTGATAAGGCTGAGGCAACATGCAAGATATCCAATGACCTTGATCCTGTGCCGGCTGTGTAGTTTTTCGACAAATTAATGGCACATTCAAATATGTCAGTCCAATTCAATTGTGGGCGATAGAATATTCCTTTAATCTCGTGATCATCGAGCTTTGATACAATAAGACGGGCCTCAGTTACTGTAATTTCAGCCCTGAATTGTTTTTGATTGATTGCATTGTTAAACTCCAAGTCATGAAAACTCGTTAACGGGATAGCCTCATTGTTCTCTTTTAGCCAATTTGAAACATCCAGAGAATGTTCTTCTTTGATGTAGAGTTTAACAATCGCACTGGTATCTACGTAAAGCACTTAAAATCTGTCCTCCCTCCCTTCAATAACTATGTTGCTTACAGGTTTACCATTTAGCTCAATAGCTTCATTATGAAAATCAGGCCAGTCAATTTCAGTTTTGGGGCCTAGCGCTGTTATCTTGGCTACTGGCTTACCCCTTTTCGTAATTGTTACCTCTTCACCAGAGTTAATATTTCTAAGTACCTTGGCAAAATTCTTTTGGATGTCACCAACTGTCGCAGTCTTCATTATAATCCCATTCGTTCTCTTCAGTATTGTTAATAGCCCTAATTATGCCTTCACATTCTAAGCAATTATTCACAAAATTTTTGCCATCTTCTTTTTTACGTATATTATATACGTGACCAATTATATGTCAAGCTTATTCTTTCGCTTATCGGGTGAGACTCTAATTTCTCCATGACTACTCGGACTTAAGAGCAGTGGAGGTAACTTCTCAATAACTAGTGTCCATCCAGAAATGAGCAATTTTGTTCAAGGTCAAGGAAGGCGAAGAATTTGACAGCAAACATATCATTTAGGAAATAAGGTCGTCCCCTTTTGCGTTTCTCCTTCATGGCATTATTCAAGAGCAGGTTCATACCAGCAGCCAGGATCCTCTCCCATGGGGTCACCAGCCATAGCAGCCGCACCTCTGCACCCACCGCACGCATACTGATACTCACATCTACCACACTTACCTGTTACTTCCCTTGATTGCAACCTCTTCAATAATGGAGAATTGGCCCAGATATCCTTCAACCTATCTCTTTTTATGTCACCAATCTCAACCTGTAATCCCAGCGGGCAGGGAACGATCTTGCCATCCACTGTGAGGCCGGCCTCTACGATTCCGGCTCCACAGCCCAGAGATACGTCTTTTGAATAAGGATCGATGCATGTATTTTGCATGTCCTTGTTAACGATAAAGATATGGGGAAGCTCAGAGGTTATGATGAGCGTGGGGAGAGTCTCCTGCATTTCAGCAAGAAATCTGAGCATCTCTCCCCTCTGCTCTTTCGATAAACACAAGTGAGCAAGTTTCTTTGCCCTTCCTATGGGTGCCAGATCTCCTGCTTCAAAGACACCTACACCAAGGTCAGAGGCGAGTTTAAGCATATCAGGTAGCTCATCATAGTTTAATGAGAATATGGTAGCCTCTATGCCAACGTCAGGAAAACCCAGACCGACACATGTTTCGATCGCTGAAACCGCCTTTTCAAATGATCCTTTTCCTCTTATTCGGTCGTGGGTCTTTGATTTTGCTCCATCGAGGCTGATCCGCATCTGATTAACACCGGCATCCTTCAACCTTTGTGCTACGGAACGATTAAGGGAAAATCCATTCGTATTGATCCCTACCGATATACTCTTCGATGCATACTCTGCCAAAATGAATATGTCTTTTCTTAACAGAGGCTCTCCACCGGCCATCAACAGGTGTCTTGTCCCTGCTTCGGCCATATTATCGATAGCTTTCAAGGCATCTTCAGTGGATAGCTCATCCTTTGCCGGTTTCCCTGCTTCAACTGCACAATGGATACAATTTAAGTCACATGCCTCGGTGAGTCCCCATGCAATAACAACAGGATGATTCAACCGGGAGACCTTCCTTTGATATTTATCCCAGGTAAATTCCAGGATGTCAGCAGGTGAGAAGCATAAATCGTTCATAGAGTTATTTACCTCCTTTTCTATTGCATTTACCTGTGTGTAATTCAGCAGTCCAATACAAAGATTCACAGACTCTATATCGTTGCTATTACAAAAACTGTACCAACTTCTATTCTTTCAACCTAAATAGTGAATATTATTACAGAAATAATTAAAATATATCCTAACTTCTTAATATTACATACTTTTTACAACCCCGCATTTATAATATAAAGCGACTCCTTCTTCAATAACAGGACATCTATAAGAAGGGAAAGATGCTAGATAATGGGTTTTATGCACATGCTAAGGAGTAAAAAAACCCTGATTGACCACTTCTGTGTGCAAGCTATAATGAAAGTTTTATTGACCCTCTTTGTTTTCAGGTTAAGCTTTGTCCCTAATATTTAGGCGGGTTAACTTCTTTACAAGGGTGTTGCGGTGTATTTTGAGTATCTTTGCAGCTTCTGTTTGGTTCCAATTTGTCTTTTCTAATGCTTGAAGGATGATTTGCTTTTCAAAAGCCTCTTTGACTTTTGTCAAACCCAATTCATCATCCTTTATCTCTTCCATCTCTTGTGTAAATTCCTCCCCATCCATAAATAGTTCTATTGGGAGATTACTCAATGAAATCATCCTGTTGTATCTTGAAAGAACCACCAGTCTTTCAACGAGGTTCTGGAGTTCTCGAACATTTCCAGGCCACGAATACGTACAGAGGGTGGCAAGGGCTTTTGGCGAAATCCCCTCTACCTTCTTGTTGTACTCTTTACTGTATTTTTCAAGGAAAAACTGTGCTAACAACGGGATATCATTTCTACGCTGTCTTAACGGGGGCAGATGTATAGGCACAACATTGAGGCGAAAGTAAAGGTCGCTTCGAAATCTCTTTTCCTTGACTTCTTTCTCCAAATGCACGTTGGTGGCAGCAATCACCCTTACATCCAGGTTGATGGTCTTGTTACTTCCAATCCTTTGAATCTGCTTCTCTTGCAAAACCCGAAGTAGTTTGGATTGAAGGTCTAAACGAAGTGCGGATACCTCATCAAGAAACAGAGTACCCCCATTGGCATGTTCAAACTTTCCTACGGTGCGGGTCTGTGCGCCTGTGAAGGCGCCTTTTTCATATCCAAAAAGTTCACTCTCCATAAGTTCTGAGGGTATGGCACCACAGTTCACTACAACAAATGGCTTATCTTTTCTATTGCCATGATAGCGTATTGCCCTGACAACCAATTCTTTTCCTGTTCCACTCTCCCCCGTAATCAAGATACTGGTTGGGGTAGATGCCACCTCCTTAATGATATTAAAAACCTTCCTCATCTCCCTATCTTTGCTAATGATCTGACCAAAGCTGTGACTCTTCCTAGAATCTGAACGAAGGCGATGTGATTCTTTCTGGAATCTTTGTTTGTTAAGAACCTCTTTTAGAAAGCAAATGAAATGAGCCCCTTCGGTTGGCTTCGTTATACAGAGACTGGTGCCCAATCTTAAATACCCTGGCAGACTCCTTAAGATACCTAAATAGGAAACTAAAACAATATCAATATCTTCGTTAATCTCTTTTGCCTTTTTGACAAATTCCACTCCCTTGGCATCAGATGTATCGAAACTCAATAGTATAATATTAATATTATAATTCTCAATAATACCCAGGGCTTCTTCGTCACTCTCGGCAGTAAAAACCTGATAATGATGCTCCAGTATGACCTTAAGGGACTCTCTGAATTCTTCTTCCTCATCAACTATCAAAATGGAATCATTCATCATCAACCTTGACCTTCGTTGGATTGTCTATAAACAAGCATAATATCAATAAAAAAGTGGTTCATATGAGTTGATTCTTCACTGATGGATACAATGAATACCCGATTACTGAGTAAGATGATGGTGCTGAATAAATCTGCTTATAGCCCTGGCAGCCCTGCTGAGGGTCGGGTAAACAGGGAATCCCAAACACGAGAGCCTCTCCTTTAGCAATAGGGTTTTTTTAAGTATTTCTGGTGAAGTACCTTCGTGGAGCACAATTGCCATTGGTTTTGAACAGACTTCTTTCGCAGCAGTGACGGATTTTATCATTTGATCCAATAATTCACGTTCCGTTTCTATGGGAAACATATCAATTGCTATAGGCATGATCAGAGAATCAATCCCCTCCCACTTAGAGACAATCCGAACCGTATCTGCCAAACTTATTGGTATCCCACACCAACCACTGCGTATCTACAGGGTTCCTTACACTGTTATTGGCATCTGGGGTAAAGCTCCTCAGTTTATCCCTGATCTCGTCAGGAAATAGAGGGACTGAAAGACCGACATGCTCAAAGTCATCAGCAGACTGAACACTGACTCCCCCTCCATATCCTACAACTGCCACATTTCCCCCTTTTGGAGGGTCCATGAAGACGAAACTCACAACAGTGTCTACAAGCTCATCTATGCTATGTACATGGATCGCACCTGTTTGCCTCAGGAGGGCATCCCATATTCTTTTCTCACCGGTTAAAGAGCCAGTATGGGAAGCAGCGGCCCTTGTTCCAGCCCTTGTGTGCCCGCCTTTATGCACAATTACCGGCTTAATCTTTGCTGTACTTCTCAGCACATCAAAGAACCTTCTTCCATCTCTAACCCCTTCGATATAGAGTGCTATAACCCTTGTCTCTTGATCCTGAGCAAGATATTCGATAAAATCGGTTGCACTGAGGTCACACCCGTTGCCATAAGCAACAACCTTGCTGTATCGAAGCCCACGAGTGGCTCCCAATCGTAGAAACCGTATGCAATGACCGCCACTTTGCGATATGCAGGCAACCGGCCCGCTCTCTTTGGGTAATATCGGGCTGAAGGTCAGTCTTGACTGAGGGCAATAAATACCCGGGCTATTTGGGCCTATGATTCTGATACCGTTATCGCGGGCAATCTTGTTTATCTCTTGTTCCAGTCTAAGCCCTTCTGCTTCGCCTGTTTCGCTGAAGCCTGAAGTAAAAAGATGTACTGCCTTGACACCTTTGGAGGCGCACTCTTCCATGAGTTTGGGGGTAAAATGGGCGGCTATGCTACAAATAACATAGTCTATGGAGACGGGTATATCTTTAATGCTGGGATAGGTCCTGTAACCCCACATTTCGTCTGATTTCCGACTGACGAAATACAGCTTGCCGTTGTACTTGAATTCAAGTAATGCATCGGGGATCATCTGACCTGCCCAGTTATTTGGATCCAAAGAAGTGCCAACCAAGGCTATAGACCTGGGATGGAAAATGTAATCTATGCTCTGTAATCTATCCATAGCGTCACCTTTCAATGGGCTGTTGCTAAAGGCGGGAATCCCTTTGTACAGCCATCAAGACGTTTTTTTATAAGTCTTTTTCCCTGGTTTTTCCGTATGAACTCAAGATAATTGCGCTCAACAAAGTGCGAGTCTTGAAATGCTCTGTTGAAAATATTTTTGGATCAATCCTTTTATAAATCTAGCCTAAATGAGAAGAAGTAGTCAAGAAAAACCTGTTAACCCAATAAGATTCAGGTTTTATATTGACAAGATTGGCATTTTTGGGATAGCATATTGTCTATTTTAAACCTAATGTTGCACAGGAGGCACCAATGGGCGATCAAGCTGAAGAAATCAGAAAAAAGAAGATCAAGGAAGCATACCGTGAGGCGACGACTGACTTTAATACAGAATCTGGTATCACCGTAAAGAACGTATATACACCCGAAGACGTGTCACACATCGATTTCGATAGAGATATAGGCTCTCCAGGACGATACCCTTTTACCAGGGGCCATCACCCACTTATGTATAGGGGCAAACTCTGGAATATCCGGGAGATATCGGGCCTTTCTACACCGGCCAAGTTCAATGAGAGGTGTAAATTCCTGGTAGAAGAAGGGTCTGGCGCTCTTGATTGGGAACTCGATGGACCGACACTATACGGGATTGAACCGGACCAGCCTATGGCTGAAGGACAGTTGGGGGTCTGTGGTGTTGCATTGCACACATTGAAGGATGTTGAGGTTTTGAGCGAGGGGTTGCCGTTAGATGAATTGAGCCTGTCTTCTGATGCCTTCTATCCGGATGTATGGCAATCTTATATACTGACAGCAAAGAAAAGGGGCTATGATATAACCAAGCTTAGAGGTATAGGTGGCGCAATATTCTACTATGGACCTTCGGTATTTCCGAGCCGTATGGATTGGCTTGTTAATAAAGGGCGTTTTTCTACACTGGCCAGATGGGGAAACGACTTTTGTGAATATGCCTATAAAAACTTTCCAAAGTGGAATATCTGGTTTACCAGTTCATATGACCTGCAGGAAGCCGGTGGAAACGCGGTTCAGGAAATCGCATTTACAATCGCAATCCGAAATGAATTGATCCGAGAGATGCTAAGAAGAGGGCTGGACATCAATACCATTGCCGGCAGGTTGAGCCCTGTTCTGGGTGTTAACAGGGATTTCTTTGAGGAAGTAGCCAAATTAAGGGCAGCCAGGAGGATATGGGCAAAGACCATGAAGGAAGAATTCAAGGCTACGGATCCAAAGGCCATGTGCCTTCGGTTCCATGTAGATGTATCAGGGGCCAATTTTACGCGTCAGCAGCCTCTGGTTAATATTGCCCGGGGAACTTTAGGTACGCTGGCTGCCGTTTTTGGCGGCAGTATGGGTATTCAAACCCCTTCTTTTGACGAAGGATGGGCTACCCCAACAGAAGAAGCAGTGAGACTTGCAATCAGAACGCAGCAGGTTATCCGTTATGAATCAGGCGTAACAAGAGTCGCGGATCCTCTGGCAGGTTCTTACTATGTAGAGTGGCTCACCAGTGAGTTAGAGGAAAAGATTGAGGCCATGGTCCAGCAGATCGAGCAAATGGGAGGGTGGTTGACTGTCCTGGATAGTGGCTGGGTTCACGAACAGCTTAAAGAAGGACTTTTAGATATCCAAAGAAAGGTAGAAAATGGAGATAGAACGGTTATAGGGGTAAATCGTTTCCAGATACCGCCGGAAGATGATTTCAGACCGGATGTATTTGCTCCGGATACTTCAGATGTAGAGCAGTACCTTGAAGATTATACTAATTTTAAGAAAAATAGAGGATACAAAAACCTCAAGGAAAAGATCAAGAACATTCAAAATGCAGCTTCTGATCCTGATAAGAATCTAGTTCCTTATGTTTATGATGCTCTGGAGGCAGATGCTACCTTTCCGGAGATTATCGGTGTAATGAGGATGAACGATGGATTGGAATACGATTGGGCTGGAGAAAGAGAATTCCCTTTTTAGGATTCGGGCAAAGAGGTTATCAGTAACTGTTTAGATTTTTAAAAAGAGCCGCAAAAAGCGGCAATCAAATTTTAATCCGTGTAAAACTCGCATCTTTCCCCTTTCTCTTTCTTAACGCTCACTAAGACGCTCAGACAGTACACGCATTAAAATTTGACCGTCGTTGAAGCTTGCTGATAGTTTTCTATTTCATAGCGCTGAAATGATACGGTCATCATTATTTTTAATGAACCCAATATATGAAAGGCGGTTATCATTTGAACAGAAGGGTGGTTATAACAGGATTGGGTATCATATCTCCTTTGGGTGTGGGCCTTAAAAAAAATTGGGATAGGCTTTTAAACGGAGAATCAGGGATAAAGAGAATTTCTCATTTTGACCCATCGCCTTATCCATGCCAGATAGCGGGTGAAGTCCATGATTTTGATCCTCTTGAGTTTATTAATCCCAAGTTTGCGAAACGGATGGATGCCTTCATTCAGTATGCTGTTGGAGCTGCGAAGATGGCCGTAGAGGATTCCGGGCTAAAACTGGGGGAGAAAAGATCCGATAGGGTAGGCGTGTTTATTGGTACCACATGGGGGGGTATCCCGGCATATGAAAGAGGGTTGAAGGTCCTGCAAGAGAAAGGACATAGTAAGGTATCAGCTTTCCTTATCCCTTCTGCTATCCCCAATCTCGCACCAAGCCAGGTAGCCATTCACTTAGGTGCAACCGGGCCCAATTCGTGTTCAGCGGATGCATGCGCTGCAGGGACAATCTCAATAGGCAGCTCATTCAGGATGATCCAGCGGGGTGATGCGGATGTCATGATCGCCGGAGGGTCTGAATCCTTGACCACTCAACTTGTTTTATCTGCACTATGTAATATACATGCACTCTCAATTAGAAATGACGAACCTCACAAGGCAAGCAGACCTTTTGATAGAGACAGAGACGGGTTTATATTGAGTGAGGGGGCCGGGCTTTTGGTCTTAGAAGAGTTAAACCATGCCCTTAAACGAGATGCCCGGATCTATGCAGAGATCGTTGGTTTTGGAATGACCTCCGATGCTTACCATATCGTAAGCCCTCACCCGGGAGGTTTAGAGACGGCCAGATGTATGCAGATAGCCATCGATGATGCTAAGGCTCGGCCGGATGATCTCGATCTTATTAATGCACATGGTACGTCTACACCATTTAATGACAAGTCGGAAACAGTCGCGATTAAAAAGGTTTTTAAAGAACATGCGTACAAACTCGCAATCACTGCCAATAAATCAATGATCGGACATTTGATGGGAGCAGCAGGAGGTGTAGAGGCTATCTTTACTGCTTTATCTATCTATAATGGAGTAATACCACCTACTATAAATTATGAAAATTCGGATCCGGAGTGTGACCTTTCTTATACCCCGAATGTAGCGCAAAACAGAGAAGTGAGGTTGGCTCTGTCAAATTCATTCGGCTTTGGAGGTGTAAACGGAAGCCTCTTGTTCAAAGAGTTCAAATGATGTCCAAAGCGAAAAGGAGTTTAGATAAAAACCTGTCCATACCGAACACAGTCTGAAAGGACAGTATCTGCCTTTCAGACTGTGCCACGTTTTTCCCGTTACTCAACCTGTCAAGCGATTTCGTTTATATATTTACAGATTAATATTCGAATACTTCCTCCATGGTCTGGCTACTTTCTTATTCTCAAGAGCATCCAAAGTCTTATTTATTATCGCTCTAGTATCTTCAGGCATTATCACATCATCAACGTAACCTCGCTCTGCAGCCTTGTAGGGGTTCTCATATAGTTCTGAAAATTCCTCTATTCTCTTTGAGCGGACATCTTCAGGATTTTCTGCCTTCTTTATTTCCTTGGCAAAGATTACACTGGCAGCAGTCTTCGCACCAACGATTGTGACCTGGGCAGTGGGCCAGGCAAAAACAAAGTCCGCGCCGATTGCTTTGTCCAGCATGCCATAGTGCGCACCTGCGAATGACTTCCTTACCATCACAGCAATTAGAGGAACAGTCGCATCTGCCCAGGCAAAAAGCAACTTTGCGCCATGTCTCAATATCCCTCCCCAATCCTGCTTTGAACCGATTAAATAACCGGGGCAGTCGTGCAGGGTGACCAAAGGGATGTTAAACAAATCGCAAAACCTTATGAATCTGGCAGATTTGTCTGAGGAATCAATATCCAGGCATCCTCCTTTATGCCAGGACTGATTGGCAACTATGCCTACGGTACGACCATTAAAACGGCCGAAGCCTGTTATTATGTTTTTTGCATGAAGCCCCAATGTCTCAAAGAAATAGCCGTCGTCCACAATCCTCTTGATTATTTCAAACATGTCAAAAGGTTGATATGTTTCTTCAGGCAGCAAGTCAATCAAATCCGGTATCTTTCTATCAGGGTTATCCTTTGTCGCAATACGAGGGGGTTTCTCTTTATTATTTGACGGGATGAAGGACAAAAGTTCCTTTGCCTTATCGAGGGCATCTTTATCGTCCTCTGCCACGATATGTGTCTGTCCTGATTTGATCGCGTGGGCTTTATAACCAGAGAGATCATCCAGGCTGATCTCTTCCCCTGTTTGCGTCTTAACAAAGGCAGGCCCGGCTATACCCATATACCCGGTGTTTTTCGTTTGTATCAGGAAATCCTGCATTATCGGATGATATGCCTGCCCACCCAGGCAGGGTCCCATAAGCAGGGCGATCTGTGGAATGATACCTGAGGCAAGTATCTGCGCTTTAAATAACCAACCATAGCTCTCCAGGGTATCCATTCCCTCTTGAAGTCTTGCACCTCCAGAGTCGTTCATGCCGACAAAAGGCCATCCATTGTCTTTGGCAAATTCTATTGCACGAGTAAATTTCTTGCCATGATACTCCCCGAAAGTTCCTGCCATTGCAGTGAAATCTTCACTTGCAACAACAACGTTTTTACCTCCTACCTTGCCAAAGCCCGTGATAACACCCTCGGCTGGAATTTCTCTTTTATCCATACCGAAAGCAGTGGTTCTGTGCTTAACGTGCATTCCTATCTCAACGAAGGTTCCAGGGTCGAAGAAATAGTCTATCCTTTCCCTTGCTGTCATCTGCCCTTTTTTACGGCGCTTTTCTATCGCCTTTGGATCTCCCATCTGCAAGATATGCTCTCGCTTCCTTTTCAGCTCCTCCAGTTTTTCCAGGTTCTTATTGCGATTATTGCTGCTCATCGTTAGGTCTCCTTTCATCTCTCTCATTAGATAATACGCATACTTACTTTGCTGGTAACAGTTTAGCTTTTTGAAATTTTGATTGCCGTTGAAGCTTGGCCAGTGCTTTCTGTTTCATAAGGCTAAAATAATACCTTTGCTGTAGTTTCAATAGGGCATTGCAAGTTCGATCTATACCCCTTAGCCATCTCTTGCCCAGAGATTATTGACAGGTATCGACGTCTTTGTCTTTGAATCTATCAGATTATCATTCTCTTTTCAATCCTAAATTTTGTCCTTTGTTCCCTGGTTATGTATTAGGATTGTCCTCAAAAAATACTTGACAGGGGAGAGGTTCGATGTCATTAGTGCCACATATGATTTATAAAAATAAGGTAACTACTCAGGTTGTCAGGTTCAAGGTTCACAGTTCACGGTTGGGAGCATCCAGTGCAACAAAGAACTCACTCTGGACTTCCGTGCAAGACAGCGTTGCGTATCACAAGAACTGC
>JAUXFK010000139.1 GCA_030623035.1 Deltaproteobacteria bacterium
CGTACCCATACGTTTGAGAAACTATCAAATCATAAATTTGCAGATGAACACATTAGTAGCCGGGACAGTCTTCAGGGGTATGTTTGAAGACAGAATGGAAAAGGTTATCAGAGAGCTCAAGAATCGCAAGAATCTGATACTGTTTATTGATGAAGCACATAGTCTAATTGGTACGGGTTCGGCCATTGGGGTGCCGAGTGATGCTGCCAATATATTCAAGTCAGCCCTGGCCAGGGGGGAAATACAGATTATAGGTGCAACAACCGCAGCAGAATATAAGACCTATATTCAGGAAGATGAAGCATTGGCCCGTCGTTTTCGTGTTGTGCATGTTTCTGAACCTTCTCTAGAAGACACAAGAAATATCCTATATGGGATCTGCCCAAGAATAGAGAGGAATTATTCGGTCGAGATTGCTGATGAGGCTATTGAAACATCTCTCGAGATGTCCAAGAGGTATATGCGATCAGTGCGTATGCCGGACAAGCCCATTTCATGGATAAATACGGCATCGGTAAAGGTAGAGATTGACGATACGAAGAGAGTCGTCACAAAAGAAGAGATCATTGATGTGGTTTCTCAAGAAGCGAGAATCCCGCGAGACATGGTATCACGGGACACGATAGAGAGATTTAAAGACATAGAGACCGCACTGTCAAAGAGGGTTGTGGGTCAGAAAGAAGCAATTTCATCCGTAGCCAGGCATCTCAGGTTAAACAAAGGTCCTTTAAAAGAGAACTTTGATCGTCCGGATGGGGTTTTACTCTTCTTAGGTCCTACTGGTGTCGGCAAGACCGAATTAGGAAAGGCTTTGAGTGAGTTTCTCTTTGGGGATGATAAAAAGATGGTTCGTCTTGACATGTCGGAATACAAGGACTCAACCGTTTCAGTTGACAAACTCATAGGTATGCCGCGGGGGATTGTAGGTTCAGAGAGAGGGGGGATATTATCCAATCAGGTTAGAGACAATCCATATACGGTTGTCCTTTTGGATGAGATAGAGAAGGCAAATCATTACGTTCTCAATCTTTTCCTGCAGGTCTTTGATGAAGGATGGTTGACTGATGGAAGGGGGAAGAGGGTATATTTCAGCGATACAGTGATTATTATGACTTCTAACCTTGGTTCAGATGAGTTCAGGCGTTTTACCAAGCCAATGGGCTTTCTAGATGACGGACATAAGTATGATTCTTTAAAGAAGGCAATATTAAAGGAGGTAGAGAACACCTTTTCCCCGGAATTTATCAATCGTGTCGATGATATTGTTGTATTCTCTCCTCTTAGCAAAGATGAAGTAAAGAAGATAACGGTTATTTATATCGATAAGATAAAGGATTTTTTAATCTCTCAAAATAAGGGGATAAAAGTGACGGATGGGGCATTGGATTACCTGGTGGATGTTGGATTTAGTCCCAAATACGGTGCACGATTTTTAAAGAGAACCATAGATGAAAAGGTTAAGATCCCCCTGACTCTTTGTTGGAAAGATGGATCAGAATTTATAATAGATATTAGGGATGGAGATCTCGTGGTCGACTATGAATAAAAAAGGAGGGCGTTTATGACTGGAGAAAGCGAGGAAAAAGGATTTAAGGTCACTGACAAAAGACATTTTGCAAAGAAAGAGACGGAAGAGGGAGATAAAAAGGATGAAGAAGTATCATTAAAGGGGGAACAAGAGGAAAAGAAGAAGAAGGAAGAAACAAATGAGGAAGAAAAGAAAAACGAAGAACAGATGCTATTGCCAGAGATAAATTTCTTCACCTTTATTTTTTCACTTAACTCGTCAGCCCTATTCCATTTTGGTGAGATACCAGACCCTATAACCGATAAGATAGAAAAAAACCTTCCTATGGCAAAACAAACTATAGATATCATTGGAATGTTGAAAGAGAAGACGAAAGGAAATTTATTAAAGGAAGAGGAAGCATTAATCGATAACATACTGTACGATTTAAGAATGAGATACGTAAAAGAGACGAAAAGGCCGTAAGTCAGATTCTTAAGTGTTCGTGGCGTTTTTATATCCATTAAAGGTAAGGTTAAAGTAAATAATAAGGCAAGAAACTTGGACTCATTTATGTTGGTCTCTCCAGCGAAAGTAAATCTGAGACTTGATGTCTTATATAAAAGGGATGATGGATATCATGAAATAAGAACCATATTGCAGCGGATTGATCTTTGCGATGAACTGGAAATCTCATTGAAGACAGGAGGTATTGATGTTTCATCTGAAGGCATAGAGTGCCCGCAAGATATTGATAATATAACATACCATGCAGCCAAAATAATACTGGATAGATTCAAGGTAGATGTCGGAGTTCGGATATTCATAAAAAAGAAGATTCCAATAGCATCTGGTTTAGGTGGAGGTAGCAGCAATGCTGCAACAACCTTGATCGGTATAAATAGAATCTTGAAACTTGGATTGACAAAGAGAGAGCTGATGGATATGGGCGCACAGCTTGGGGCTGATGTCCCTTTTTTTATATATGAAAAGCCTTCATTGGCCACGGGTATCGGTGATAGATTAAAAAGGATTGTTCTTCCTTCCCCTATGTGGATGGTGTTGGTAAACCCAAAAAACAGTGTTTCAACTGCCTGGGCTTATGAAAGTTTAAATATAGGGTTGACAAAGAAGGGAAATAATATTAGTATGCTTAAGCCTATTTTGGACATTTCTGATGTTGTAGATTTTTTACATAATGATTTAGAGGCTGTGACAATAAAAAGATTCCCAGAGATACAAAGGATAAAGGAGGAACTGATTGACAAAGGGGCCGCAGGGGCGCTAATGTCAGGAAGTGGACCGACTGTATTTGGGATTTTTTTTCATAGAGAAATGGCTGAGAAGGCCTTTCATCAATTGAGTTTTACATATCCTGATTGCAGTGTGTTTTTAACTTCTAACTTCGACAATAATTAATTAAGGAGGATTAAATGGAAGTAACAGAAGTTAGGGTATTTCCTGTAGATGAAGAGAAACTAAAGGCCTATGTAACGATTACTTTTGACGATTGTTTTGTCGTTCGGGATCTAAAGGTAATTAAAGGGAACAACGGTTTATTTGTAGCAATGCCAAGCAAGAAAAGGAGGGATGGAACCTTTAGGGATACCGCTCATCCTTTGGATAATAGAACCAGGGAGACTATTGAATCAAAGGTTTTAGAGGAGTATAGAAAAGAGATAGAAAAGGGTAGTTCAGTAATAACTTAAATATAGAAAGCTTTCCACTTAACCTGGAAAACATACTGTATTTCTGGGTAAGATCGCCGCTTTGCGGAAAAGATGTGTGAGATTAAGTATATTGTTTGGGGCGTAGACAAGTGGTAAGTCACAGGATTTTGGTTCCTGCATTCGGAGGTTCGAATCCTCCCGCCCCAGTAGGTTTAAGTGCCAAATAACCCCCAATATTCGTTTCCTCTCAACTAATGAATCCCTGTCGATATTTATATCCTTATATCATAACAGAAAGGGGAATTTTGTTATGCTGAGCAATTTAAAGCTATTCTCTGGAAATTCGAATATTGAACTGGCAAAAAAGGTGTGTCAATATCTTGATATTCCTTTGGGCAGGGCCAAACTAAGATCCTTCAGTGATGAGGAGATATTTGTAGAAATAGATGAGAATGTTCGTGGTATGGATGTCTTTGTCGTTCAATCTACATGCACACCAGGCAATACGAACCTTATGGAACTCCTTATTATGATTGATGCCCTTAAGAGAGCTTCTGCCCGAAGAATAACCGCAGTCATGCCATACTATGGTTACGCACGACAGGATAGAAAAGTGGCCCCAAGGACTCCGATTACCGCAAAGTTAGTGGCCGACCTTATTTCAACAGCCGGGGTTGATAGAATTCTTACTATGGATCTGCATGCAGGCCAAATTCAGGGTTTCTTTAATGTGCCTGTTGATAATCTGTTTGCCACACCTGTAATTTTAAAGTACATTAAAGAAAAGCTTCAAAATAACCTGGCTGTGGTCTCTCCGGATGCCGGAGGGGTGGAGAGGGCCAGGGCATTTGCAAAAAGGTTAGATTCTTCCCTTGCTATAATTGATAAACGAAGGATTGACATGAATGTGGCTAAGGCCATGAATATTATCGGTGAAGTTGAGGGCAAGGTTGCAGTGCTTTTGGATGACATGGTAGATACCGCGGGTACTCTTACACAAGCGGCCGATGCGTTGTCAGAAAAGGGGTCAGTTGCGGTCTATGCTTGCTGTACCCATCCTGTCCTTTCTGGTCAAGCCGTGAGTAGAATCGAGGACTCCTCTTTAAAAGAGCTGGTTTTAACGGATACGATTCCATTGAAGGAAGAGGGGAAGTCTTGTAAAAAGATAAAGGTTCTGTCTGTTGCAGAACTTATAGGCGAAGCAATAAGAAGCATCCATGAAGAGAGTTCTGTAAGCAGGTTATTTGTATGAGTCGTATTGCTTCAATTATTTATTAGAGGTTATTTGAGGAGAAAGAGTAGTGAAACAAATCATTTTAGATGCAAAGTTACGTAATGAATATGGTAAAAGCGCGAGCAGAAAGCTAAGAAGCCGTGGATTGATACCTGCCGTTCTTTATGGCCGAAAGAAAAAATCGGTTCCCCTTAGTCTGGATTCCAATCAATTAAAAAAGATTGTGGGTGAAGGAGCAAGGGAAGGTACCTTAGTTGACCTTACGATCACAACAGATAAAGAGTCTCAAAAGAGAAAGGTTTTATTAAAAGAACTCCAGGTTCATCCTGCGAAGAGTGATTGCCTTCATGTAGATTTTTATGAAATAGATGTAAGTAAAAAGGTTACAGTGCCTGTCTCTGTTAAAATTGTTGGAAAGGCTAAAGGCGAGGAAGATGGAGGGATTCTGAAACAGGTTAAAAGAGAGATTGAGGTGAGGTGTCTTCCTTCGAATATCCCTGAGTATATTGAGATTGATGTTAGCAATCTGGAGCTTGGCAAGTCGATTCATATGGAGGATATTAAACTGGAAGAAGAAATAGAGCTGTTAGAGAGTTTAGATACTACTTTGGTAACTCTGTTATCACCTAAAGTTGAAAAAGAAGAAGTACCTGCTGAAGAAGAAGAGGTGTCTGAGGCTACTGAAGAGGCTCAGGATGAAGAAAAAGACTGAATGCGTTTCGACTAAAATAGATTAAGGTATTATAAGTGAAGTTGGTAGTTGGGCTTGGAAACCATGGAGAGTATTATAGACCAACCAGACATAATATTGGCTTTCTTGTAGTTGAAAGGTTGGCAAAAGAAAATAAAATTGAATTTTCTCAAGAAAGATTCCATTCAAAAATCGGTAGAGGGACAATAATTGATAAAAGGGTAATTTTAGCTAAGCCTTTGACTTATATGAATCTCAGTGGTAAGGCAGTAAAGGAATTGCTCACCCATTATGAGATAGCCCCTAAATCTTTAATCGTTGTCCATGATGATCTGGATATGGAATTTGGGAAAATAAAAATAAAAGAGAAAGGAGGGCATGGTGGGCATAATGGTATTCGATCAATCATCGATACCTTAGAAACAAAGGACTTTTTAAGATTAAAGGTAGGGATTGATCGGCCAGTGAACAACCGGGGGGTTAAGGATTATGTTCTTAGTTCTTTTGATATAAAGCAGCAAGGATTTCTCCCCGACGTAATCGATTTAGCAACAAAGGCGGTAGTTTCTGTTATCACATACGGGGTGGAGGCAGCAATGAATGAGTTTAACAGAAAGAGCCTTGAAGATTTGGGAAATGAATTGAATACTAAGAAAAAAGCAAACTCAGCATTGCAGCATTAATCGATTAACGGGCTGTTGCCCAAACGGAAGAAATTCCTTTGAGCGGGCATTGAAATATTTTTGTTAAAGCGAAAAGGGATTTGGGCAACAGCCTGTTATTAGAAGAAACCCTCAGGGTTTAAATTGATCTACAGTTATAAAGAAAGAGAAGATCTCTTCTTAGAAGAGACCATTTATGAGGAAACTGTTTCAATAGGAAAACGAGGTGGGGCGGTTTTTATTTAAATTGAAAAGGAGGATGTGAGAAGAATGTTAAATGAAGGGCTTATTTATTTGGTCCCGGTTTTTGGTATTATCGCTTTGATCTTTGCTTTTTATAAGGCCCTTTGGGTGAATAAGCAAGAACCAGGGACAGAGAAGATGGTGGAGATTTCCGGACATGTAAGAGAAGGGGCAATGGCCTTCCTCATGCGGGAGTATAAGGTTTTAAGCATTTTCATTATTTGTGTGGCTGTTCTATTGGCTCTGGCCAATGCAAAGGAATCACCGGAAGTATATCGAAGTCCATTGATAGCTCTTTCCTTTGTTATTGGGGCGTTTTGTTCAGGGCTTTCAGGTTTTTTTGGAATGAGAGTGGCCACATCGGCCAATACTCGAACCACAAATGCAGCGAGAACGAGTCTGAATGATGCCTTGATTGTGGCCTTTTCCGGTGGAACGGTTATGGGTATGTGCGTTGTAGGGCTAGGAATTTTAGGACTGGGTTTCCTTTTGATTCTCTATAAGAGTTTAGGGGTTATTGGATCTAACCCTGCAGATCTCCCAAATGTAATTACCGTTATTACGGGATTTTCTTTGGGCGCTTCTTCTATTGCTCTGTTTGCAAGGGTAGGCGGTGGTATTTACACTAAGGCTGCTGATGTAGGAGCGGATCTTGTAGGTAAAATCGAGGCCGGAATCCCTGAAGATGATCCCCGTAATCCTGCGACGATTGCTGATAATGTAGGAGATAATGTAGGAGATGTGGCCGGGATGGGTGCTGACCTTTTCGAGTCTTATGTGGGCTCAATAGTCGGCGCAATGGTACTGGGAGCTACGGCAATCGGATTCACGAATTGTAGTTTTAATATGGTTATACTCCCTTTGATGTTAGCAGGGGCTGGTATAATCGTTTCCATTCTGGGTACCTTCTTTGTCCGCGTGAGGGAAGGTGGAAGCCCTCAAGCTGCTTTAAACATTGGGACATTTGGGGCGAGTATATTAATGGTGATTGTAACTTATTTCATTTGCCGTTACTTCGTTCCCCAAGAGGTTGAAATGGCCGGCACAGTTGGGGTTTCTGCCATGGATCTCTTCTTTGCTACTATTGGAGGCCTTGCTGCAGGGATTGCCGTAGGGCTTACTACCGAATATTACACATCTAAAGATAGAAAACCTGTCCATACAATCGCCAATGATTCTCAGACAGGTCCTGCAACAAACATAATTGCAGGTCTTGCAGTGGGTATGCGTTCTACAGCCTTACCTGTTATTTGGATTTGTCTCGCGATCTTGATTTCATATAAATTTGCCGGGCTCTATGGTATTGCCATTGCAGCATTGGGTATGCTATCCACTACAGGTATACAGTTAGCAGTTGATGCATATGGCCCTGTCGCCGATAATGCGGGCGGGTTGGCCGAGATGGCCGGGCTTCCCCCTGAGGTTAGAGAACGTACGGACAACCTGGATGCCGTTGGCAACACTACTGCGGCTATAGGCAAAGGATTTGCTATAGGCTCAGCAGCATTGACAGCCCTGGCACTCTTTGCCGCATACCGGATCCAGGCCGGGATTGATACACTCGATTTAACCGAGCCAAGGATCATGGTCGGCCTCTTTATTGGCGCCATGTTGCCGTTTGTATTTTCCTCCATGGCGATAAAGGCTGTGGGAGAAGCCGCATATGCTATGATCGAAGAAGTGAGGCGCCAGTTCAGGGAGATCGAAGGACTTCTTGAGGGGAAGGCGACAGCCGAATACGCTAAATGTGTGGACATTTCTACGACCGCTGCCATCAAG
>JAUXFK010000059.1 GCA_030623035.1 Deltaproteobacteria bacterium
AAATCCTTTAATTTCAATTGGTTAGTATCCAGAGATATCTTTATAATCATTTAAACAATTAAATTCTATCAGCATATGTACCCAAAAACAAGGATTTTTTGTAATTGTTTAGCCATATTGAGGAGCTAACGAGATTTTATGATTTGAATTGTCTTTTCCTCACGATTTGAGTCATTTTTAAGATTCTAAATCCGCTACGCTAAATTGCAAATAACTCTATCACAAGCTCCCTCAAACAATTTGCAATTTTTCGCTTCGCTCTATTTGAATCTTTAACAAAATAACTCAAAAATATTCGTCTAAGACCATCCAAATCATTATCCGGCTAAACAGTTACGGTTTTTTGGATTAGAGCCAAAGGCTAAAGATGGCTTTTGCCATTCTGTTAATATAATGCAGGAGTGGATATTTTTTTATTGACATCCTCTGGCCTCTTGTTTATTTTAAAAGAACTCCTCTGACTTATGGCTTTGATTGGTCAGAAAACCGATATTGGCTTTCGTGGCTTTTGGTTTAAATTACCCCCGTAATAAGTTGAACATAATCATACTATATTTAAAGAAAGGATTGCGATGGAAAAGGAGATAGAAAAACTTGCCGTACTTTTGAATCATTGGATCAAACACAATGAAGACCACACTAAAGAATACAGAAAATGGGCTGATACATCAGACAGGCATGGGTTGAAAGAAGTAGCAGATAACCTTAGAATCGCTGCTGACCTCATCCTTAAATCGAATGAGATATTTATCGCAGCAAAGAAAGGAATGCCTATTTCATCGCATGAAGAAGAACATAGTCACGATTGATAACTCTCGAAATAATGATTTTTTAGGACTCAATGTATTTCCAAAAGGGCATCCGGGGTCATATCCAATCTCGAAAATATCTTTTCCTCTAATTCGATGGCCTTCTTCTTTAAGAGGTTTATAGCACTTTCTTTTTCTTTAGTGGTAGCATACCTTTTCCTAAGATCATCGAATCTTTCTTCTAGGGTTACAACTTCTTCATGCTTCACCCTTTTATCAGCATAATAGACAACCTCGATCTCTGATACGCCAGGCAAATTAACGGTATCGTTGATTATTACATGCTGTCTTACGATTTCGCTTATAGAATTGTAGCCCAATATTTTCAATAGAGCACTTCCTGCTTTCGCATGATCTTCCCCTGTTTCGATACTTCTCGTCTTCGTGATATCATGAAGCAAAGCCCCAGCTTGAACTTTTAATAGGTTTATATTCTCTCCTCGCTTGTTCAATTCTTCGGATAGGTATAGAGCAACACTGTTAACCAAAAGGCTATGGTTAACAATATTCTCCAACATGTTGTACTTTTTCATTAAATTCAAGCATTCTTCTTTTGTAGGGATCATATTCCGATACCTTTGCAATATTTTTTAAAGGTTTCATTCTTTTCCTGAAAGCCGTGCTTCTAAAAATTGTTGACAATAGAGAAATATCTTACGAAAATAAAGAGGAGTCAAGAAAAAAACTGAGAAAGGACAGTTGTCACCTCGGTGTGACGATTGTAAAAAGACCATTAAGCCGGACGTGATTTTATTTGGAGATCCCCTCCCTGCAAGTGTATATCAAGAGGCCACTGATCTGGTAATGAATTGTACTCTTTTGTTAATTTTAGGATTCCCTTTAGTCGTCCATCCCGTAGCTGCTTTACCAGGATTGGCCTTAAAGAATGGAGCAAAGATATCGTCAACCTTCAGCCGACTCCCTTATGATAGGTATGCTCATGTTGTCGTCTATAGACCGTTAGGAGAATTCTGCCAGGAAATACTCGATAGGATCGAGAACTTATGATTGTCGGATTTTGCATATCAGCTCTGGCCAAGATAAACTTTACCATAATCCAGGCTGGTAACAGGCACACCTTCTTTAAGGATGTCTGCCTCAATAATTTGACCTATAAAAATAGTATGATCACCCGTATTAACTGAGTCTGTTAATTTACAGTCCATATAAGCAAGGGTTTCTTCGAGTATTGGGGCCCCGGTAGCTTTCGTCTTCCATTTCAACCCTTTAAACTTCTCTTTAGGATCAGGTCCTTTAAACCTAGAGACTAAATTAATATCCTCTTTGGCCAGAACATTAAGGGCAAAAATCCCGGTTTCATCTATCATCTTGTGTGAGTACCTATTCTTCCTAACACCCACCATAACAAGTGGTGGACTAAATGAGACCTGGGAGACCCAGGAGGCAATCATCCCGTTTATCTCTTCTCCCTTCTTAGTAGTAAGTACATAAAGTCCATATGTAATCTTTCCCAATGTCTCAATTATATTTTCATTTATTTCCATTTATCTTGCTCCCTATATTGTATTGTTTACTTTCTTGAAAACTTTAAAAAGGAAGCGTCGCAACGATATCGGACATATCATTACCATTGACAACAACATCAGCAATACGGCTCAATTCTTTACAAGACGGGTTAAATGCCACGGAGAATCCTGCTATCTCGAACATTTCTTTATCTCCCATGCTATCACCTATGGCAATAACCTCTTCTCCTCTTATCTTATATCTACTCATTATCGTTTTTACCCACTTCGCTTTCTCATCAAAGTAAACATTTATCTTTACATCTCCTGTTAACGTACCATTATTATAGAGTAGTTCATTTGCAACGGCATAGTCAAAAGCATACCTTTCCCTAACCATATCAGAGAGGATAGAAAGTCCTGAGGATATCAGAGATAGTTTAATACCGTAACTTTTAAGATATGAGATCAAAGGGTCTATACCATCATAGAAAGGTACAGGCTCTACAATGTTTTTTAGTCTTCCAACACTCATACCTTTCCAGACTTGCGCATCTAATCTACAAAATTCTTCATAGGATATCTCTTTATTGAAAAATTGATCCTGATAGTTTATGGCAAGGTCATACCATTTTCCGATACTTTTGTGTATAAATTCCCATAGGCTCCTTTCTTTTGTTAAAGTACCATCCAGATCAAATACCGCTAGTTTATAGCTGCACTTCATACCTCATCCTCTTTATGCTTCCACATCCTGAAATCCTTTCCACCCATCTCTATCATATTACACATCTCTGCCAACCTTGAAAAAATCCTATCTCCAACCCTGTCTTGCAGAGTTTCACGCAAGATTTCTTCCTCATAAGTCTTTTCCTTTGTCGAGACCAAACGATTGATATTCATCTTGGTTCTGGTGCAGCTCAGGGTCGATTCGCTTCTTGTGGTATAGTTAGTGGTAATGATAGTGGTTAACTCATTTGTATTAACATATCTTCTGGATATTATCTGATCAAGGATATTTGCTTCCCATTCGTTATTTCTGCCCTTACCCAGCTCATCTATAACCAGTACAGGAACCTTGACAAAAGGCTCTATTATTTTCTTTTCAGACTTCCTTTCGGAATATCCCTCTTTTATGGATGACAAGATGTGAAAAAAGTCAACAAACTTACAGCGATAGCCTTTCTCCAATGTTAATTTCTTTATAATTCCTACTGCTAAATGCGTCTTCCCGATCCCTACCGGCCCCATAAACATGAGTCCTCTCTTCTTAAAGGGATAAGAATCTACAAACTTTTGCGAATTCGTTCGAGCCTCTTCCTGGGTATGGTGGGTAATTTGAAAATCTTCCAGGGTTGCCGAGGAAAATTGGGCAGGTATCATAGCCATATTAAAAAGCATAATCCTTCTTTCAAACATAGTACATTCACATTTATCTGCATATGTATAACCACGCTCACTCTTACTATATATAATACCGTCTCCCCCACACTTATCACAAGCAACGTAACATTTTTTACATATTTTTGCAGTGGTAAAATTCCCCTTACTAAATACTAAAAACCCTTTACCCTTGCATTTTTCACATATCCCTTTTTCCAAGATTATTCTCCGATTTTAATCTCCAATAAACCGTATCTCCTCTTGGCATTAAGGTCTATTAGATTTTCTAAAGTCTTTTCATATGCATCTTTACTCATCTTAATTTTTAGTAATGACAATTTCTCCTTTGTCTCATTCATAAGATCGTTTAACTCTTCAGTCCGCATCAATTTATAAAATTCGCCCATAAAACATCTATCTATCCCCTCTATTTCTGAATGGATGAAAAGTCGGTTTTTATCTATATTGGAAATCAAATTTCGGATTTTATTATAAACAGTAGTATATAATCTCTTCAGGTTTTCATCCCTTTCACTTTCGGTAGCATTTTCTATTTTAACCATTAATACATTTAACCTTTTTAAAAGTGTCTTTTTCTCATCAATCTCTTCTTCTTTTCTTAAATGGGCTCCTACTTTGAGCCTTTTGTAGTTGACGAACTCGTTCTCTACAGGGTTTTCACAGTACTTAATTGATCTTGGCAGTGGCTTATAAGGGCTATTCGCCTTTACAAAGGACTCAATCCCCCTTTTTATGCCTGAGCACGCAACGCTTAAAGGGATCCCCCTCCTTTCCCACGACCTGATTATCTGATAGTCTAAAGGCGAAAGAGAAACCCCTATCTTTATCAAAGACAAAAAATACTGTTCAATACAGGATAGATAGTTTAAATTATCTCTGTTAATTAAACTCAACCTTTCCCTCTCAATTCATTCGTCAGCCGTGAAAAATGAAAAATATCCTTTGGAACAGCCATTATCAGAATTTTTTAGGGCACCTATCTACTGTCCATAGTTTATTAATCTTCTTTAGTTAAAACCTTCAAGTCCATTACCTTTTCTTCTATATAGGGTTCTTTTAGATGAACACTCAACTTATCTAACAAAAAGAGTTCGGGGATGATCTCTGTCACAAGTTTCCCATCAGCAAAGATCCTTACAACAGAACTCTCCGAAACAACCAAAGAGACAGCTTCTGTCTCTTTGGATATAGAGGCGGCAGCGACATGTCTGGTTCCTAAACCAAGGGGGAGTTCTATACCCTGTGCACTGGAATTGATATGCCGACATGCGGATAACACGACACCGTCTGCGGATACGATAAAGGCTCCATCTAACTGAGCCAATTCTTTTATTGTTTCTCTCATGTCAGGATCATCAATCCTCTTTACATTGTTTGGATGCCCAAAGAGCGGGTCTAAAATCATGTTTCTAGACCTGGCTAACACATTCTCTTCATCTCCCACAACAAATAGTGTCCCTATCTTTTTACCTTCCCTTCCTTCTCTTGCAATCTCAATGGCTAGAAGTAAGGTTTTTTCTAAATTAATAGGATTACATTTTTTTCTCATTGAGCAAATTTTATTGAACATTTCTTAACTCCTTCATATGATGCTTTCCTTCAGATCGTTCTATGATGGGTATTTGAGCCGCCCAGAGGAATATGCCCGCCCTGTGGAATCCTCATGGGAATTCATAAAGCGAAATTCCACAGGGCATACATTCCAGGGGGAGGCTTTGAGATTGGGCAAAAAGGCCATTCATGAATCGACACTCGTCATCTTCCATAACTTTACTGCAAGCATTTCTATGTAATCCCTGCCTTTCCTACCGTTCTCAAGAATCTCCAGCCACCTGGAAGGTATCCTGCTCTTCCCATGAAAACCGCCACTTATAGCGCCTGTCATCGCTCCAATTGTATCAGTGTCACCACCTAAACCTACTGCATAGACTACTGCTTCTTCGAAATCATGCGTATGGGTCAAAAAAGAATATATCGCCGTTGGAACAGAATTGGGGGCACTGCTATCATGCCCAAGCATCTCAACTACCACCTTTTTATCATCCGGGGTTTCCAATATAGCTTCCATGACCTTGAATTTTGGCTTATATATATCTGCTTCAAGAGGGATGGACCGTATAAGGTCATCTATAAATTGCCTTGCATCGACATTTTTATGTGGATGCAGATTTATTGCTTTTGAGACTGCCATAGCCTGTAAGGCGGCCCCTTCCATTCCAAGGATATGAGCATGGGTAATTCGGCTTGATAAGCAGGCTACTTCGTGGAGCTTTACTGGACTGTTATAGTAAAGAGCACCAATAGGTGCTACTCTCATAGAAGAACCATTGCCAAAAGAACCACCATAAAAGACTCTTTCGCCAACCTCTTCCCAGGGCATTCCGGATTTTATCATAAAAAGAGCCTGAATAGTACCACTTCCATACCCTCTATCCGGGTTGAAATTGTCTGCAAAGCGCTGGGCCATATCCTGTCCATTAAAACCTCTGTGTTCGACAAGGGACTCGGCCAATGCTATCATCATCTCTGTGTCGTCAGTATATGTACCAGCTCCAAGTCTTGCATCGAGCATATCTCTAATCTCTCCAAAATTTTTCTCAATCGCTTCGTAACCTTTGCCTTCAACAGGCATGCCCAATGCGTCTCCAATATGAGTGCCCAGCATGCTTCCAATGAACTTGTCCTTTAGTAAAAACGAGTCCATTCTTTCTTCCTCCAGCATGAGTCCATTCTATTCGCTCATCTTGAAAAATGGTAAGAGTTTAGCTTTTTGAAATTTTAGTTGCTAAGGCGGTGGTCAAATATTAACCCGTGCAACTGTTTGAACATCTAAGTGAGTTAAGAAAGAACAGTGGGAAAGATGAGAGTTCTGCACGGCTTAAATCACCTCACCTACTGATCAAAAACCAGATACAACTACTAGTGTCGTGTCATCTATGTAATGTCGCAAAGATGACCGTCATTCCAGCGGAAGCGAGAATCCAGAAGCGCCGAAGTAGCCGGAAATACTGGATTCCCACCTTCGAGGGAATGACGAGCGTCTGATACGATATTTCACGCATGACACGACACTAGAGTATCTTGATGTCCTCCGTCACTCAATAATATTCAGGCTCTTTCACGAACTATCTCTTCTTTTTATGCCGCATACGTGACTTTAATTTTTTGTATTTATGTTTGCGTATCTTCTTTCTTCTCTTCTTAACAACACTTCCCATAGTACATTCTTAATAAGCAACTTAAAAAATACTCTTCCTTAACTTGCTTACTTTATCCTCCTTTTACTATTGATTTGATGTTATCTATGCTTATCTTAAATAAGCCCTTCTTTTTAATTTTATTCCCATATCGTAACTACTCAGGTTGTTAGGTTCACGTCTGCCCCGTGGAATGCGTAGCATATCCCACGAAGATCATACTCAGATTTTAGTCCTCTAAAAATACCGGTATATCTCTGCTTGCCCTGTGGAACTTCGCTTTGAGAAACCCTATGGGGATTCCACAGGGCGGACATATTTCTCAAGAGCGGTTGCATCGTATTACTAACTTTTTTACTAAATGAAGAATCTAGACGGCATTTAATGCTTCATAGTATAAATCAACAGGGTGCCTTACCTGGATGGATGACGATCTCTGAGTAAGGACATCAATCAACTGCATATGACAGCCGGAACAATTAGTTAATACAATATCAGCGCCGGTCTCTTCTATATCGGTCACCCTCTTTTCCGCTATCTTCAGGGAAAGGCTATAGTATGAAAGGTTGAAACTCCCCCCTCCTCCACAACACCTGGCGGGCATAGGCATCTCCTTTAATTTAACGTAGTCTATCATCTTTATCAACTCCCGTTGTTCCCTATACCCCCTCTGTCCGCATCTTTGATGACAGGGATCATGATACGTCGCTATGGTTTTTTTTGAAGGGCTTTTGAGGTACTTTTGGGGTATCTTTCTCACCCTCAAAATATTAATCAAGTAATCACTAATATCATATGTTTTACCTGCCACTTTCTCGGCCATGTCATGGAATTCCCCCGGCTCGTTAAACAGTAAAGAAAGATATTGGTGTTTCAAAGTGCTCGTGCATGTTGCGCATGCTACAATTATCGCATCTGCATTCAGGTTTGACAATAATTTCAGGTTGTTTTTTGCTAAATTTTTGAACGTAGTTTCATCACCCGATGCCATAGCAACAATACCACAGCATGACTGGTCTTTGGGAATGACCACATCGACGCCATGTTCCAGTAGTACCTTTATAACTGCATCTCCTGTTTTTGTTAGTATATAATTAATGATACATCCAGTAAATAGCACTACCTTTCCCTTTGGCCGATATGACAGGTTAACCTCCGGCCATTCGTCCCTTAGTGCTTTCCTTGCCAATGGCAATACAACTCTCCTTCTGTTTAGGCCTATATTCAATCTGGACCTGTGAGTATTATTAAGACCCGTTTGCTTAAAGAGTATTATTTGAAAAGTGGAAACAACCCTTATACTTAAGTTTAAAAGCCACTGATGTCTCAGAATTATCTTTAATAACAACCACTTGACAGATGATGTTCCTCTGATGTCTGCAATAATTGCCCTTGATTTAAATATTATATGATCCACCCTAACGCCACTAGGGCAGTTTTCTACACATGCTTTACATAAAAGGCAACATTGAATCTTTTCAGCCAAAGTTGAAGTTGCTTTTATCCTTCCTTCACTCAACGCCTCAACAAGTGCAACCTTGCCCCTTGCAACTGAGGATTCCCGGCCTAACTCTAAGAAGATAGGGCATACAGACTGGCATAAACCACATTTCGCACACTTGCCAATATCATCTTCTAATTTCTTAATAATTTCCAGGACATTCATTGTAGGTAAGACTATGGGGCGGATTTCGGCTGGTTCATATATGGCTTTATTGGCTTTTCAAACGTTCCTCAGCCTCTTGCTTTGTCTTACAATCGATACACAAGGTAGTGACGGGTCTAGCCTTCAGCCTCTTTTCAGAGATTTCTTCTTCACATACCTCACAAATCCCAAAGGTACCATCATTAATCCTTCCCAAAGCATCTTTGATCTTTAAAATCAACTTCCTTTCTCTATCCCGAATTCTTAAGAGAAAGTTTCTGTCTGATTCCATTGAAGCCCGATCTGTAGGATCAGGAAAGGTTTCTTTGCCATCGATCATTCCAGATACGGTTTTTTCAGCCTCCTGGATGAGGGAGTCCAACCTGTTACTTAGAAGATCTTTAAAATAGGTCAACCCTTCCTTATCCATCTTTCCCCCCTCCCTATTAAAAAGTATTTTTTTAATCATCAACAATTTATCTGAATATATATACATTAGCAATTGTAAAAAGTAAAGAATAAAGATACGTTACCCATTTATATTATGATCAACATATTGAAATTTAAACATCCTTTAAAAAGACAGATGAGACAAAAACACTTTATTTTATTACGAAAAAAGTGAAAATCGTATTAATTATTCGAATTATAGAACTAATGAAATGTAATCAAGTTTATTTCTTTTAAACCTCTGAAAACTGCTGAAAATAAGGCTTGATTTTTAGATTTGGGATGGTTATTATTCCCAAGTTAGCACTCTTATTTAACGAGTGCTAACAAAAAGGTAAATAATACTACCATACAATATATACAAAGGCTTTTGAGAAATACTTATTTTTTTTCAAGTTTAAATAAAACGAGATTTTTAACCACTGGAATGCACCCCGTATTTCGAGGATTAAAACTTAAGCCTAACATAAATGTTTGGCAAGCTGGGGTATCTTTCAAAGGTTTCATAATAAGGGGGTGATATTTTTTTAATTTAGCATTCTTTTTTTGAACGATTAACTCTGAATAGTGGATTTAACTATATCAAATGAAAGGAGAATTAGTAGTTATGAAGATCAGGCCGTTACAAGATCGAGTGATAGTAAAACGGATCGAGGAAGAAGAGACAACAAAGGGAGGGATAATCATACCAGATACTGCAAAGGAAAAGCCTATGGAAGGTAAGATTGTTGCAGTAGGATCCGGTAAGATTTTAGATGATGGCAAAAAAATCCCTCTGGATTTAAAAGAGGGGGATCGGGTACTGTTTGGAAAGTATGCAGGGACGGAAATCAAGATAGACGGGGAAGATCATCTTATCATGAGAGAGGAAGACATTTTGGGTATATTAGAATAAAGACAATACAATACAATTGATAAGGAGGAATATTACAAATGGCAAAGGAGATAAAATACGAACAGGCTGCTAGAGATTTAATCCTAAGGGGAATAAATACTCTGTCAGATGCAGTGAAAGTCACCCTTGGTCCTAAGGGAAGAAATGTAATTCTGGAGAAGAGCTTTGGTTCACCCACAGTTACCAAGGATGGGGTTACGGTTGCCAAAGAGATAGACTTAGAGGATAGATTCGAAAATATTGGTGCCCAAATGGTAAAAGAAGTAGCCTCCAAGACCAGTGATGTAGCTGGTGATGGCACTACGACAGCAACGCTCCTGGCCCAGGCAATTTATCGGGAAGGGTCCAAACTGGTGGCCGCAGGGAACAACCCAATGGAGTTGAAGAGAGGTATAGACAAGGCAGTAGAGGTGGCAGTTAAAGAGTTAGAAAAACTCAGTAAGCCCACCAAGGATCAGAAGGAGATATCCCAGGTTGGTACCATCTCTGCCAACAATGATGATACAATAGGTAATATCATAGCAGAAGCCATGAACAAGGTTGGTAAAGAAGGCGTTATTACAGTAGAAGAGGCCAAAAGTATGGATACCACCCTGGACATTGTTGAAGGTATGCAGTTTGACCGTGGTTATTCGTCCCCTTATTTTGTCACGGATGCAGAGAGGATGGAAGCGATATTGGAAGATCCTTATATCCTTATGCACGAGCAAAAGATCAGCAATATGAAAGACTTGCTTCCTATACTGGAGCAAATAGCAAAGATGGGCAAGCCTCTCTTGATTATATCAGAGGAAGTCGAGGGAGAGGCCCTGGCCACATTGGTCGTCAACAAGATTAGAGGTACACTGAAGTGCGCAGCTGTGAAGGCTCCTGGTTTTGGCGATAGGCGTAAGGCCATGTTGGAGGATATCGCTATACTCACAGGAGGTACAGCTATTATAGAGGATTTGGGAATAAAACTTGAGAATATCAGTTTAGATGATCTGGGTTCAGCCAAGAGAGTTACTATAGACAAGGACAACACAACTATCATAGATGGAGCAGGAAAGAAGAGCGATTTAGAGGCTAGAGTCAAGACCATTAGGGCACAGGTAGAAGAGACCACGTCAGACTATGACAGGGAGAAACTCCAAGAAAGACTGGCTAAGCTTATAGGTGGAGTGGCAGTTATTAATGTAGGTGCTGCTACAGAGACTGAGATGAAGGAGAAGAAGGCCAGAGTAGAGGATGCTTTGAATGCAACAAGGGCAGCGGTTGAGGAGGGCATAATCCCTGGAGGTGGCGTTGCCCTTCTGAGGATTTTACCTGCTTTGGAAAAATTAAAACTAGATACCAGCCAGCAATTTGGAGTAAATATTGTAAAACGTGCATTAGAAGAACCCACAAGGCAGATAGCCAACAATGCCGGGCTAGAAGGCTCAGTAGTCGTAGATAAAGTAAAGAAGGAAAGTGGGGCAATTGGGCTTAATGCACAGACGGAAAAGTACGAGGACTTGATTGAAGCTGGAATCATAGATCCTACAAAGGTGACCAGGTGTGCCCTTCAAAATGCTTCCAGTGTCGCTTCTTTGTTGCTTACGACAGAGGCCGTAATTGCGGAAAAACCACAGGATGAAAAAGCACCTATGATGCCACCAGGCGGTGGTATGATGCCTCCAGGTGGCATGTACTAAGATATACAAAAAAGGGAAAGGTCCCCATTTTTTACATATGGGGGCCTTTTTTTATTTTTTACCCATCATCAGTAATTATTAACCCCCTTTCATACCTTACCATCAGCTTTTTATTTGCAGGCATATGCCCTTTCATTGGTTCTTCAACCTGATGATCTGTTCCCCTTTCCGGCAGATCCGGTTTCCTATCCAGGGCATATAAGGTAGCTCAAATAAAATATCTAACTTAGAGCCTAAAAGAGCCTCCGTCAATAAAAAAGGAAGCTATCCTTTCTAAGCCCAATGGCAAAGCAAAGGTTATTTAGGATATAGGGGTGAATTTATGAAAGACCAACCACTCTATCTTCAAAAAGAGACTCCCCTGGGGTGGATTGTTTTCAACCGTCCAAAGATGCGAAACGCAGTGAGCCTGGAGATGTGGCAGATACTTCCAGAGCTTATAGAAGAAGTGGCGGAAGACAACGATATAAGAGTACTCATCATCCGGGGAAAGGGAGAGGATGCCTTCATCTCTGGAGCTGATATTTCTCAGTTTGAAAAAGTGCGCTTCGGAATCTCTGCAGGTGAATATAACTTGGCTACAGGGAAAGCAATTGCAGCACTCATGCAACTGGAAAAGCCGATAATTGCAATGATTCATGGGTTTTGTATGGGGGGAGGATGCTCCGTGGCCATGACATGCGATCTTCGCCTTGCTGCGGATAATGCCAGTTTCGCTATCCCTGCTTCCCGCCTGGGGATTGCATATTCCTCGGAACAAGTGGTGGAGCGGTTGGTTCACATTGTGGGGCAGGCCAATGCTGCTGAGATTCTGCTTACTGGCCGAAGATACGGAGCTGAAGAGGCATATCACATGGGCCTTGTCAATAGAATTATTCCAAAGACCGAGTTAGAAAGTTACACAACCGAATATGCACTCAGAATGTCAAAGAATTCGCCACTCAGCCTTATTGCCCATAAGGCATCCATTCTCGAAGTACTTAAACCGCCATATTCGCGAGACATGGAGAAGATAAAGACACTGGCTGCCCGCTGCTTTGAAAGTGAGGATTATAAGGAAGGCGTGGCTGCCTTTATGGAAAAAAGAAAGCCCAATTTTAAAGGAAAATAAAGGACGATCGTATTATTTTAAATTCTCGTAACTACTCAGCCGCCGATCTACGCTGATCATCACTGATATTTTTTCTTTTATTATCATATACAAATCTTGTAACTACTCAGGCACAGAGGGGCAAAGGCACAGAGGCACATAGTT
>JAUXFK010000082.1 GCA_030623035.1 Deltaproteobacteria bacterium
GAGGGGAAGGCGACAGCCGAATACGCTAAATGTGTGGACATTTCTACGACCGCTGCCATCAAGAAGATGGTATTCCCCAGCTTAATGGCTATTACCGTGCCCGTGATTTTCGGTTTTGTAGACAAGTATGCATTGGGTGGATTGCTGGCTGGTGTCACGGTATCGGGTGTGTGTATGGCCATATTTCAGTCTAATGCCGGAGGAGCATGGGATAATGCCAAGAAATATATTGAGGAAGGAAATCTTGGCGGAAAAGGATCGGAAACTCATAAAGCAGCGGTTACAGGCGATACTGTGGGTGACCCTTTGAAAGATACAAGCGGTCCTTCCCTCAATATCCTCATTAAGCTTATGTCTGTTGTTGCCCTGGTTATTGCTCCGTTAATTGCATAGAAAGGGCCGAAGTTCGTTCGTAAAGGAGAGCTTTTTTCTGATGTAAAAGAGCCCGGGTTCCCTTTTTTGCAGGAAGCCCGGGCTTTCTTTTTTTAGGAGTAACTTCTAAACTATGAGGGGAGGTGTTCGATCTGGGTTTTACATGCGGAATCATTGGACTTCCGAATGTTGGGAAATCCACAATATTCAACGCGTTGACCTCTGCCAAGGCTGAGGCCTCGAATTATCCGTTCTGTACGGTCAATCCGAACTTAGGTATTGTGAAAGTGCCTGATGAACGCCTGAAAAGGATTGCAGGGATCATTAATCCACCGAAGACAACACCGACTACCCTTGAGTTTTTAGATATAGCGGGTCTGGTAAAAGGGGCAAGCCATGGAGAGGGGTTAGGCAATCAGTTTTTAGGACATATACGCAACGTCGATGTTATCGCCCATGTTGTTCGTTGTTTTGATAACCCTGACATTGCTCATGTTGAAAGCTCGATTGACCCGAAACGAGACATCGATATTGTAAATACGGAATTGATACTGGCCGATCTGGATACGATAGATAAAAGGCTGGATAAGACAGAAAAACTCATTAAGACCGGGGATAAGAAGGCAGCGGATACCCTGGAGGTATATAAAAGGACGAAAGAAGCCTTGAATGGGGGACAGCCGGCCAGGGTATTTAAAGGTCCCAAGGATGAAGTCCTTGGGGAATTAAACCTCCTTACCTTTAAACCTCTCTTCTATGTGTCAAACGTGGATGAGAAACAGCTCCGATGTGGAAGGTACACTGAATCCGTAAAAGAAATTGCCGAAAAAGAGAATACGGAGATGGTTGTAATATGCGGGGATATAGAGTCAGAGATCGCAGAGCTGGATGAAGAAGAGAGAGATGTTTTCTTGCATGAAATGGGAATTGAGCAAACAGGCCTGGAAAGACTCATAAAGGTCGGATATGATCTTTTGAACTTGATCACGTTTTATACTACTGTTGGATCAGAGTTGAGGGCATGGACTATCCCCGAAGGTACGAATGCAAGAAGTGCTGCGGGAAAGATACATTCGGACATGGAAAAAGGATTTATTAAGGCAGAGGTGGTAGCGTACAGGGACTTTTTAGAGTCTGGATCACTGACTTCAGCAAAAGAAAAAGGGCTTATCCGTTTAGAAGGCAAAGAATATCCTGTTAAGGACGGGGATATTATTCACTTTAGATTCAATCCCTGACTTATCAACGCTATTTCTCTATACCTTTTCTTGAATCTATGCCGGTTGTATAGTAGTGCTTTATATCTAACATTTCTGTGACCAGATCGGCCACCTTTGTTACTTCAGGTTTTGCATACCTCCCGGTTAATATCAGTTCCACATCTTCCGGCTTATTTTCAAGCAACCTTAAGAGGTCTTCAAGATCGACCAATTTGAAGTCTACTGCCACATTGATCTCGTCCAGTATTACGACATCGTATTCTCCGGATAATAGTATTTCTTCTGCGAGTTTGAAAGCCTTTTGAGCCCAGTCAATATCGATCTGATCAGGGGCCTCTCTGTTAACGAAATCAGCCCTTCCCATCTGTTTGATCGTTAAGTAAGGGGACAGCAGTTTTTGTGCGGCAATTAACTCTCCATAATCGATATCACCTTTCATGAACTGTATCATATAGACCCTATATCCATGCCCTATACAACGAAGAGCCAGGCCCAATGAGGCTGTGGTCTTTCCCTTTCCATTGCCTGTATAAACCTGAATCATCCCTCTTTGAAGCCTTTCCCTTTTCATACGATCTCCTTTCTCAACGATCTTTGTCCATTCAGTTTAGTCGAACCTTTGTAAGTATCTTGATGATTATCCTAAAGTCCCAGCTCTTTTGCTATTTTTTCTCTGCATAAATCAGGGCTGCCAAAAAGGGGTAATGCCTGCCTGGCACGTCGGTAATAAAGTCCCATGTCGTGCTCTCTGGTTGTCCCAATCCCGCCAAATATTTGAACCCCCATCCGAGTGCAACGCTTGTAAACATCACTCATTCGTGCCTTTGCCATAGCTGCCTCTTTAGCGCAAGGGAGCCCTTGTTCTAAAAGCCAGCCTGCATGATAAACTAGTCTCTTGGTATGGGAAATATCTGCCCACATCTCTGCCAGGTAATGCTGAATAATTCCAAAACTGCCAATAGGCTTGCCAAACTGCACCCTCTCTTTTGCATAAGCGACGCAGCTTTCCACAGTCCAATCCGCTCCACCGATCATCTCTGCGCATTTTGCTGTAGAAGCAAAGTTAAGGAGTCTTTCAACAGCCTGCCATTCTCCATTTAACCTGCCTAACATATTCCCTTTTGGCACGATTACATCCTCAAATACAACCTCGTTTTGCTTATCATCTGCAATGGTAGGAAGTGGTATGACCTTTATCCCCTCTGTGTTGGCATCGACCAGGAATATGGTAATACCTTCTTCTGGAGTTGAGCTAAGATTCGTCTTGGTAACACAGATAAAATAATCAGCTACTTGTGCATCATTAACGAAGAGTTTAACTCCATTTATTTGATACCCATCGTTCTTCTGGGTAGCTGTTGTTTCAATCCCAGAAGCATCATACGATGCACTGGGTTCGGTTAAGGCGAGGGCAAAGATTTTTTCCCCTGAGGCTATCCTGGGCAGAAATTCTTTCTTTTGTTCTTCATTCGCGATATCTAGCAACACAGAAGTACAGATAACCGTGGAAAAGAACGGGGAAACCAGGCAGCCTTGTCCGATCTCTTCCAGCAGGACCATTAAATCCAGGAAACTACCACTGCTGCCGCCATACTCCTCTGGAATTATCAATCCCATCCAACCGAGTTCCGCCATTTTTTTCCAGATATCCGGCCGAAAGCCAGTTGTATCCTCCTCCATTTCTCTTACCAATGTTTTTGGAAACTCCTTTGTTAAAAAGTCACGAGCCATCTTTCTTAATATTTCCTGTTCTTCAGTAAAATCGAAATTCATATTTCCCCCTTTCAGTGGAAGTATTGGGATTTGATCCATAGCATAAAGGCTAATCCTTTTTTTAAATATAAAGAGAACCGCTGTGGTTTGATGAATCGTATTTTCTATATATTCCTGGCCGGGTTTTAGCCTCTGGGTAACTTCAGTCCTATCCAGGCGATTACATTTTTCCTTATTTCTGTAGTCCCCCCGGCAATGGTAAAGCCGGAACCCCATTGGCAAAGATCTTGGAACTTTCCGTAAAGGGGTGCCCATTTGGATTCTCTTTTAATTGTCCCATACAGCCCCATGATTTCCATTGCTGTATTGGCGAGTCGCAGATTGAGCTCACTCGAAAAATAACCGCAGGCAGCAGCTTCAGCTGCGATATCCTGGCCTTTGCTTTGAAGCCAGCTTAAATAATATGCAAACTTCAAAGCTGCTTCAAAATCAATACTGAACTCAGCCAGCTTTTGGCGGATCAAAGGGTCTTTTGCCATTACCTGCCCGCCGGATTGTGTCTGCTTGCAATATTCAATCAAATCCTCTAAATCGCGTTTCCCTGCTGCAGCAAATGATATGTTCGCACGAGCAAAGTTTCTCCCCGCCATCATAACATACCACCCTTGATTTACCTTTCCCACTATGTTTCGCTTGGGCACTCGGAAATCTTCTATAAATGTTTCGTTATAAAAATGACTTCGATTCATAAAGATCAAGGGGCGGAACTCAATCCCAGGGCCGATCTCATTGATGAAAAAGGTCAGCCCTTTGTGCCTCGACTCTCTGGTGCCTGTTCTTGCAAGGATGAAGATATGATCCGAACGGTGTGCCCCGCTTGTCCATACCTTTTGTCCGTTGATTACATAATCATCTCCATCTTCAACTGCCGTTGTGTTCAAAGAAGCGAGGTCAGACCCTGCATTCGGTTCACTCAGCCCTTCTGCCCAGTTTATTTCTGCTCTCGCTATCTTAGGCAACCATTCCTTCTTCTGTTCCTCGCTGCCGTAAACCATGATACCCGCAGCCACTGTCATAAAGTGGAAAGGGAGTGCTGGAACCCTGTAATAGGCTGTTACCTCATTGAATATGAGCTGTTCAACAGGGCCATGCCCATGCCCCCCATATTCTTTTGGCCAGGGCAGAGATAGCCATCCCTTTGCAGCTACCTTCTTTACTACGGACTGATGATAGGCCCAACCTTCATCCGTTTCTTCGGCTGAAAGGCCGCCTATCCAGCCTTCGGGGGCTCTCGTTGCTTCCTCTTTACAAAATCCCTCGAACTCTTTTTGCAACGCTTCCTGTTCAGGTGTGAACCTAAAATCCATCTTTTTTCTCCTGTTTTAAAATTTATTTCATGACAGACCCTAACCGATAATCAACCCTACGGAAACCAAAGAAGGGGTTGTTATAACTAGCATTACGTTCAAGCTCATATAGGGTATTAGTTTTTTTATATTATCAGCATATCGAAAAGCGTTTATGACTACAGGTACACCAATAAAGACAGTGAGCAGACCGATGATGCAGAATTTTGGCAAAAACCCAAGATAGATTCCAAATACAATGGAGAGATAAGCCATGATTAAAAACGCTGTAAATATAAAGGCGCTGCCCCGTCTTCCGATTATAACAGGAAGGGTTTTTCTGCCGATACTCTTGTCTGCATCAACATCTGGAAACTGATTTAAGAGCAAAAGGTTACTGACCAAAAAGAAGGGTACGATAGAGGCAAAAAACGCTGTCCAGGAATATTCGCCTGTGATCACAAAATCCGCGCCCATAACCATCAGCGTACCGAAACCCAGCCCAGGGGCAATTAAGCAAAGAACGGGGTTATAAGTAAGCCAGGGTGTATAAGCAAAGACAATGAACAACCCAAGGATTCCAAGCGGCAGAAGGAGTATGCCTCTAATGTATAAGAAGTAAAGACCAATAAAAGATGTGATGGCAAATGTGATAATTGCCGCACCCAATACCTTGTTTGCCAAGGCTGGTTTTTTAGGCAATGTTCCGCTGCCACCACTGAATGGTGTTCGTTCTGTTCGGAAGTCCAGGCCGCTTTTAAAATCAAAGTATTCATTGAATGTGTTTACGCTGATATGTGCACAGATAGCACCTATAAATACGAGTATTAAGTGTAAAACCCGAACCTCGTCCGATCTCCAGATAGCGGTTCCGATCCCCAACATGACACAGACGGGCGTTAAAATCAAGAAGGGGATACGCATTGACCCGATGGTTTCTTTTAAATCGTTCATAATAGTCTCCGTAGTTTTTATTTAGGCAAAAGCCCTTTGCTTAGTGCTCTAGCTCGTAAATTCGGTGTCGTATTTTAGGCCAGAGTTCCGATCGTTGACCTGTCGGATTCGGAAACCCTAAAGTGCCTAAAGTGAACTAAAGTTAAGGAATACGCTTTCAAAGCATTAGTCATGTATTACGGAACTTCGATTAGAGCAAACTACCATAAAGCAAACAGGACAAGAATCAGAGCGGATTTTAAGAATGAAATCAAAATAGAACATTTTAACTTTAGGCACTTTAAACTCAATACGTGATAGTATTTAAGAATGCGTGTACTTAGTGTCCCTCTAGGGGATGGTTGAAACCCCTCGTCTTATAGACAAGGGTTGTTCAGTTATCCCTGTTATGATAATCGATGAATTTACCAATGGCATTGGCTGCCCGTTCAACCGTTGGATAGACTGGAAAACCGGCAGAAACAAACTCTTGCTGGGCAAAAAAGCTCTCTTCGTATCTTTCGGGATAGATGCCGGGTTGTAATACAATCGCTACGGGTTTGGAAGAAGTAAAGATGGATTCCAGCATTGTCTTTGCCATAAGATTATACATGCTCTGTTGCCCTGAATAGGAGGGGAATACGTCGCTTGATCCCAATAGGGCGAGTATAAAGTCGATTCCCTTCCAATCAGATAAAATTTTAATTGTATTATCAAACTGCCCTGGATCCCAAAAGATCACCTGTGAATCTATAGGATTTTTTATAATGTTGCCGGCTTTGGGGGTGAACTTCAATAACTCTTCTGTTGACTTTGTAGGCAGCATGGGTACAGTTAAGCCGTTGCTCTCGCATTCATCAGTGGCCAGGACGCTAGCTCCTCCTCCAACGCCGACAATGCCCACATTGTGTCCTTTCGGAAGGGACATAAACTGAAAAGTTACGAGCACATCGCATAACTCTTCCAATGTATAGACACGAATCACACCCAATTGCCTGCACAGGGCATCCCATGCGGCATCGCTGCCCGCGAGAGACCCGGTATGACTGGCCACTGTTCGGGTTCCTGCCTCACTAACCCCCCCCTTAAGCAGTACGATTGGTTTTACTTTTGCTGCCTGTGTTAGTACACTGATGAATCGTTGCCCATCTTTGACCCCTTCAACATAGATAGCGATTATTTCTGTGTCCGGGTCATGTAAAAAATATTCCATTAAGTCGGACTCATTAAGGTCACAGGCATTGCCATAACTAATGACCTTGCTAAACCGCACACCTCGTGACGCCCCCATTTGTACAAGCATTATACTGTTTCCGCCACTCTGGCAAAGAGAGCCAACAGAGCCTTGCTCCTTTGGAAAATCAGAGCGATAGGATAATCGAGCCCTGGGGCAATATACCCCCATACAGTTTGGTCCAACAATTCGAAGTCCTCTAACATTGGCAATCCGAACCATTTCATTTTCTAATTCTATTCCCTCATTATCCCCTGTCTCACTGAAGCCGGAGGTGAAGAAGTAGACAAACTTCACCCCTTTGGCATTACAGTCTTTTATCAATTGGGGTCCGAACCGGGCAGGGGTAGTTGCGATGACAAAGTCTAATACACCTGGTACATCTTTAATGCTGGGAAGGATTTTAAGCCCCAGGATTTCTCCACCCTTTGGATTAATAGGGTATATAGGCCCTTCAAAACGAAAATCGAGCAAAGGTCTTAAAAATCTGTCTCGTCTTCGTGCCTCAGGATTGCTTGAAACCCCTACAATAGCGATAGACCTGGGGTGGAAAAGGTGTTCCAGGTCTTTTAAATTATGCTCCATGATCAGTGCTGTCTCCTTGTTTTGTATGAATCGATGAAAATAATTATTGAGTTTAGTTAGAATGAAGCGTAGTGAAATAAAGAATGATCGTATTATTTTAGCCTTATGAAACAGAAAGCACTGGCCAAGCTTCAACAGCAATCAAATTTTAAACCGTGCAGAACTCGCATCTTCCCCCCTGTTCTTTCTTAACTCACTTAGATGTTCAAACAGTTGCACGCGTTAAAATTTGACCACCGCCTTAGCAACTAAAATTTAAAAAAGCTAAACTGTTACGAATGATCCAATTTTGCCCTATCCCAAATGCTGTTAGAAATACTTCTATATCCTCTTTTATTTTAGGTGGAACTCCCGATGGTTCACCCTTTATTGAAAAGAAGATGCTAAAATTACCTTTTAATAAAGAGGGGTAGGGGGGGATTTTAGGTGGCTTTTGTAAAATTATGTGCACGAAAAACCCCTTTTTCTTTTATTTTTTCAATAGATTGTGATATATGTTAGGGTATTGTTGTGATGGCTTTTTTAAATCACTTTTTTTTGGAAAGTATAGAAAAGCTGAGATTGTGTGTCAAGCAAAATTATCCTGCAAGATTATTATGAGGATTCTGGACTTGACAATTTCATTTACGTGTATAACTTATTAGATAAGTGTTGGGTAAGCTGGATAGAATAACTTTTATAGGAGGTAAAAATGTTTGAGATAACGGATAAAGCAGGTGAAATGATGGGTGAGTATTTCAAGGAAAGAGAAGACGTCCCATCCGTAAGGATTGTACTTACTGAAGGTGGCTGATCTGGGCCGGCATTAAGCATGGTTCTGGATGAACCACAAGAAGATGACGAGGTTATCAAGAAGAATGGGAGTACCTTTGTTATAAAAAAGGATCTCCTAGAACGAGTAAAGCCTGTCAGATTAGACTTCGTAGAGGGCGATATGGGTTCAGGATACGCCATATCTTCCAGTCTGTCGAATGGGGGTGGTTGTGGAAGTTCATGCAGTTGTTGAGAAAAAGTCGCTCTTAGTACGAAAGGATAAAGGGTGACAATAAGCATACAGGATATATACAGAGCAGCCGAATCCATAGCCGGCATTGTTGTCAAAACCCCATGCGTAGGATCCAGAACGCTTTCTAAGATCACTGGAGCGCATGTGATCCTTAAGTTTGAAAACCATCAGTTTACCGCTTCATTCAAGGACCGAGGGGCTCTTGTCAAGCTTTTGACACTTTCTTCGAAGCAGCGAACTGCTGGTATTGTTGCAATGTCGGCCGGCAACCATGCACAGGCTGTTGCTTATCATGCCCAGAGGCTGGGTATACCTGCGTCTATCATAATGCCACGCACGACTCCCAATGTAAAAGTAGAGCGTACCCAGGCATTTGGTGCGGAAGTCATCCTTTATGGAAACGGGTTGGACGAGGCTTTTGAGTTTGCAAAGAAACACGCAAGAAAACAGGGACTTCAGCTTATCCATCCCTACAATGACAGGCATATAATTGCCGGTCAGGGGACCATCGCAATAGAGATGCTTGAAGCCTTCCCGGATATTGATCTGCTTGTAATTCCTATCGGAGGTGGTGGGCTGATTGCAGGCAATGCAATAGCTGCAAAGGCTATTAGACCTGATATCAGGATCATTGGTGTCCAGTCAGCACGATTCCCCTCCATGCTTAAGGCAATTAAAGGAGAACCCGTTTATTGCGGAGCCAGTACGATTGCAGAAGGAATTGCGGTAAAAGAGCCAGGTTCCTTAACTCTCCCCGTTGTGCAGGAGTTTGTAGATGATATTTTAACTGTCGAGGACGAAGAGATTGAAGATGCAGTGCTGCTTCTGCTTAATGTTGAGAAAACGGTTGTAGAAGGCGCGGGTGCTGCTGGACTGGCCGTTTTGCTGAATAATTCAGAACGGTTCAAAGGGAAAAAGGTAGGGTTGATTCTCTCAGGCGGCAATATCGATTTGTTTATCTTATCGTCGATTATTCAAAGGGGGCTGGTCCACTCAGGTCGCCTTGTGAGGCTCAACATAGGAATACCGGATACTCCAGGTGCACTCGCAGAGATAACCCGGCTTCTGGGTGAAAATAATGCCAATATCATTGAAGTACGTCATCAACGCGCATTTACGAATCTATCTTTACAGTTGGCAGAAGTAGAGTTTGTATTACAAACGCTGGGCAGAGATCATGTTTTGAATATTTTGGATATTATCAAGGATGCAAATTATAAGGCCTCTTTGCTCGATATCGAAGCAACAGAGGGCTAAAAACAAAAAAGAGATGCCCATAGTACTATTGCGGTTTTCCCAGCCGGTATTATGATGAAGAACCAGGACTTTATTATAACAGGCATAGGCATTATCAGCCTGGGACGGGAAAATAATTTGCAACATTGCATGGATTTTATTGCTATCTAAAATCTGATATATTCTTCTCAAAAAGTTATCATTCCTTTTAAAATCACATTCTTTTTTCGAAAAATTAAATGATTATTATGTTAGTTCTGGGCAATAAGCTCTTGATAAGTAATAGCCTTAGAGCTTAGGACTGCTTGGATAAGATGCTCAAAAAGATCGTTTTCGTGATAACGACGATTTAGGCGGTGGATAAAAGAAGATGCCCTGCAAAGGGGTCGATTAACTTCAGGTACTTTAGGCCAGGTCATCTGATATATATGGATCAGATGACCCCATTCTAATTTCATCTTTAATATCCTTGTCTTTGCTTCTTTTATTAAGCTTTATCTGAAAATTTATTACTGTTGACTATATGGTTGAAATGTGTTAAGTTCAGCAGTTAATGAAGTGAAAAAGTAGAGATGGGAGGTATTGTCTTATGTTTAAGATCGGAGACGTAGCAGTATACCCTTCACATGGGGTAGGAGTTATTCAGTCTATTGAAAACAAAAAGATTTCTGATGAAGAGCAGCCTTTCTTTATATTTAGAATATTGGACAGTGATATGACCATAATGATCCCTATTGACAATATCAAAACCGTTGGCCTTCGAAGGGTAATCCATATGGGAGAAGTCTCCAGAGTTTATGAGATATTAAGAAAAAAAGATATAGAGGTTGAGAATCAAACATGGAACAGAAGATACCGCGAATACACACAAAAGATCAAGAGTGGTTCAGTATTTGAAGTGGCTGAAGTGCTTAGAGACCTCTTTATATTAAAGCTGGAAAAAGACCTCTCTTTTGGGGAGAGAAAGATGTTGGACTCAGCAAGAAACCTCTTGGTGAAAGAACTCTCAATTGCCCAAAACATTACGGAAGAGATTATAGAAAATAACATCAAGAGTATTTTTAGCAGCTAGAATTGATGATCTCGTAAAAAGTCAAAAAATACCATTTCCCGTCATTCCGGCAAAAGCCGGAATCCAGTGTTTTCAAGCAGTTGCGGACCATCTGGACTCCGGTTTTCACCGGAGTGAC
>JAUXFK010000116.1 GCA_030623035.1 Deltaproteobacteria bacterium
GTGACCATCCAGAAATGAGCAATTTTGTCCAAGGTCAAGGAAGGCGAAGATTTTAACCGCAGGAATATATTGACATATTTCGAGGATTAAAATCTGAGCCTGACGCAGAGATTGGGCAAAAGGGCCATTTATGGATGGACACTACCTATCGAAAGGAATGAGGATGGTTCTTCAAAGCTCCCTATTTCAATTAGCATATCGTCTGTAAACCGTCAAGCGAAAAATGAACATTCATTCATTTTTTGTAATTGTTTGGCCATCTTAAGGAGCTAACGAGATTTTCATTCAGTTCCACCGGTCTTTCACCTCAAAATCAGGCAGAAACCCGCCATCCACATCGTCAGGGTATTGAATCCATCCATTTTCGAACCCTTTAGATTCAAGTAGATGACGATATTCATCGAATTCATCACAGGTTATTCTTCTGTTTAAGTCATTACTATCTAAGGCCTTATATCTTGGGAAATACTGCCCCATAAGACTAATATAGGTATCTGTGCCAAGCGTATACGAAACCCTATCAATAACAGAGATTGACTCTGCCAGATCATCCGGAAGGATGAGATGCCTCACGATGATTCCCCTTTTTGCAATTCCCATTTCATCGGTTATAAGATCTCCGACCTGCCTTTTCATCTCTTTCAAGGCGGACTCATTGTATCCCAAATAATCCACTACACCCGAGTGACAAGAAGCAGCTTTGTTGCTTCCGTATTTCGCATCAGGGAGATATATATCTACGATTCCTTCCAATAAACCCAGGATTCGAGTCCTCTCATAACCGTTCGTATTGTAAACGATCGGTACTTTCAGTCCACTTTCCTTTGCTTTTAAAATACTCTCTACAATCTGGGGTAAAAATGGTGTCGGTGTTACCAGGTTTATGTTATGACAACCAGAATCCTGAAGCAAAAGCATCCTTTCGGACAGCTCATCAGGGGTCATCTCTTCGCCCATGCCGAACTGACTGATCTGGTAGTTCTGACAGAACCTGCATTTCAGGTTGCAATGGCTGAAAAAAACGGTACCTGAGCCTTTGACACCTGAAATAGGCGGTTCTTCCCCAAAATGGGGAATGACCTTTGCCACTTTTAAATGAATCCCTGCCCCGCAATAACCCAATTTGCCGGCTTTTCTGTTCACATGGCACTGCCTTGGGCATAGGGTGCAGTCATCGAGTATTTTATAAAGGGCATCGACGATTGCATTACACATAAAAATCGATCTGTTGCTCATAGCCTAAAAATGTCGCTGTAGTATTAACAAAAATGCATAAATGAAATTGGTTATTGACTTCCCTTTGCAAAAAAACCGATCACAGCAAATGCAATCATATTATAACCCGTGCAAAACTCGCGATTTAGTGAGCATAAAGAAAGAACAGTATTGATCATTTGAATTAGACAGTCACAAATGTATCTGTTAAGACTCACAACCAAGAAACAATCTCCTGTTCTTTCTTAACGCTCACTACACTGCTCAAACAGTTGCACGCGTTATAATGTGACCGCCTTTGCTGTGTTAACTACAATAACCATTTAAATAAATTTATAAAAGGATAGTTGACAAATCCACATACCTTGATGTCAACTCTATTAAATCCCCTATTTCAAGGGAAGAGACATCTATTTTGGGATCAAAAGGCAAGACTCCAAGTAGGGGAATACGGGAAATCTCTTCTATTATCTCCGGGTTTGTCCTTTCCGCTATTGTGGCCTCTTTTTCATTGATCCCGTTGATAATAAATCCTTTTACAACTATTCCCCTATCCTGCAAGGCTTTTATCGTTAACAACGTATGATTGATTGTGCCAAGCCCGGCTCTTGCAACTACAATAACGGGCAAACCCAATTCCTCGATCATATCACAGACAAAGTAATCCTCTGTTATCGGAACCCAAACTCCCCCAATCCCTTCTACTACAACAAAATCTTTTGTTTTCGTCAGTCTTTGAAAGGCATCTGTAATCTTATTCAGATCGATCTGAAGACCATCGAGCCTGCAAGCAACAAGCGGAGCCAAAGGTAACTCAATAGAAACAGGGTTTATCAGTTCCCTTGGACCATCACATCTGATCGATTTTAAAAGAAACTGGGCATCATTGGATATAAGCCCATCTTCGGTCATCATCGCGCCTGTGGCAACAGGTTTCATAACCCCTACGTTGATACCCCTGGTCTTTAGTGCACCTGCTATACCGGCACTTACAACTGTCTTGCCCACTTCCGTATCTGTACCGGTTATAAAAACACCTCTATTCATTTGAAAATCCTCATTCTAAATAATCCTTAACCTTTTCCCCTCATCCTCTAATACGTCCAATGCCCTATCTATCTGCTCATATGTATGGGAAGCCATTAAACTGGTCCTTATCCTGCTCTTGCCGTCAGGAACAGTGGGCGGTCTTATCCCGGGGGCATAGATACCCCTTTTGAATATTGCTTTTGCAAATTCCATGGTCAAATCCGTATCCCCAATGAGCATCGGTATGATCTGCGTCTGGCTATCCAGTGTATTGTAACCGAGATTTTCCAATCCTTCCTTAAATCTCGTAACATTATCCCATAAACGCTTTTGGATCCATGGCTCCTTCTCTAGTATATCAACCGCCGCAATAGAAGACGCACAAACACTTGGCGGCAGGGCAGTAGAGAATATGAAACTCCTTGCCTTATTTCTAAGGTATTCGATAACAGCCTCTCTCCCTGCGATGAACCCCCCCAGAGTGCCCAAAGCCTTACTGAATGTACCCATATGAATCAAATTCTCATCTTTTATACCAAAGTACGCTGCCGTGCCTTTCCCGTTTTCACCAAGCACACCTGTTGCATGGGCATCATCAACTATCAAAATCGCACCATACTGATTCGCAACTTCCATTATCTCCGGCAGAGGGGCGATATCTCCATCCATGCTGAATACACCATCGGTAATGATCAGCCTCTTTTTGGAACGATTCTTTGCATAAGATCTATCTTCTTGCATAAGAATCTCCCTGATTCTTCCAACATCCTTATGGGGATAAATCTCTATCTGGGCTCCACTCAATTTACAGCCATCTATAATACTTGCATGATTCAGCTCATCACTCAGAATCAGGTCATTTTCCCCTGCCAGCGATGTTATTACCCCGATATTCGCCATATAACCCGTAGAAAACACAATTGCACATTGGCATCCTTTGAACCTTGCTACCCTCTTTTCCAAGTCTTCATGGATTTCCATGTTCCCGGCAATCAATCTCGAGGCACAGGCACCTGTACCATACGCTTCCAATGCCAGGGAAGCTGCCTCTTTCAATTTGGGGTGTGTTGCAAGACCCAGATAGTTGTTGGACGAAAGCAGTATGACCTCCTTGCCGTCTATGGATACTTCGGCATCTATAGGGCCGATAATCCTTATAAGGTCCCTATAAAGACCGGACCTTTTCAGCTCTTCTATCTCGTGTGTAAAGGTTTGATCCACTATAAAGCCCAATTTAATTGGTTATTGAGTTCCCTCAGTAAAAAAAATTGGTCACAGCAAGGGCGGTCACATTATAACCCGTGCAAAACTCGCTACTATTCTTTCTTAACGCTCACTACTCCGCTCAAACAGCTGCACGCGTTATAATGTGACCGCCCTTGCTGTGTTAACTCAATAACCATTTTTATTTATTTCTTTTCAGTGACACATTGAATCGAATCAAAGGTAACGCAAAGCAACTCTTCAAGCTCTTTTTGGTTAATACTCAAAGGTGGCATAAGGATAATTACGTCACCAAGCGGCCTGATTATAACGCCCCTTTTCCTTGCCTCCATGATGACCTTCATGCCTGTTCTTTTTTCTGATGGAAAAGTCTCTTTTGTGTCCCTGTTTGAGACCAGCTCTATCCCGACCATAAACCCCTTCTGCCGAATATCTCCTACATGCTCAAGTTCCCAAAACCTCTTAAGACCACTTTGCATGAAGTCAATCTTTTCCTTAAGCTTTAAAAGGGTCTCTTCCTTATCAAAGATGTCGAGGCTGGCCAGAGCTGCAGCACAGGCAACAGGGTTTCCTGTATACGTATGGCCATGGAAGAAGGTCTTAAACTCATCGTATTCACCTAAAAATGCATTGTATATCTCATCCGTGGTGATCGTTGCTGCCAGGGGCAGATAACCCCCTGTAATACCTTTGCCCAAGGCAATGATATCCGGAGCTACATCCTCGTGCTCACATGCAAACATCCTGCCTGTTCTTCCAAATCCCACGGCAACCTCATCTGCAATCATCGTAATTTTGTATCTAGTGCAAAGCTCTCTAATCCCTCTGAGGTAGCCGGGCGGAGAGACGAGAATGCCTGCAGCTCCCTGAACCAGAGGCTCTATAATCAAGGCAGCGGTTTCATGGTGGTGTTTTTTGATCACTGCCTCTGCATGCAAAAGGCATTCAATTCCGCACGATGGATAGGTCTTCTCAATGTTACAGCGATAGCAGCAGGGAGATTCTACCTTTAATGAATCGAACAGCAGGGGTTGATATGCCCCATGAAATAGGTCAATCCCGCCCACACTTACAGCACCAATCGTATCACCGTGGTAAGCATTCTTGAGTGATATAAATTTTCTTCTCAAGGATGGTTCTTTGGTCTTTTGTTGCCAGTATTGATATGCTATCTTCAATGCAACCTCTACAGCAGTCGATCCGCTGTCAGAATAAAATACCTTGTTGAGACCTTCGGGCGTAATCTTAACCAGCCTTCCGGCAAGCTCGATGGCTGGAGGATGCGTCAGACCGAGGAGGGTAGAATGGGAGATCCTCTTGATCTGTTCGATCATTGCTCGGTCTATCTCTTCTTTGCAATGTCCATGTACCGTAACCCAAAGAGATGATATTCCATCGAGGTATCTGTTCCCATAGATGTCCCATAGAAATGACCCCCTCCCCCTTTCTATGATAAGGGGTTTCTCCTCGATGTAATGCCTCATCTGTGTGAATGGATGCCAGACATATCTTTTATCATCCGATTCGAGCTGTAATTCTTTCATCTTTATATCCACTGATTGCCTCCGCTTATACAAAAGATACAAAAAACTCAAAATGGTTATTGGCTTCTCTTTGCAAAAAAATCAGCCACAGCAACGGCGGTCATATTATAACCCGTGCAAAACTCACGCCTCAGTGAGCGTAAAGAAAGAACAGTATTGACCTTTATAATTAGACAACGAATGTATATGATCATACGGGTATCCATCCAGCAACATTTCTGTTCTTTCTTAACGCTCACTACACCGCTCAAACAGTTGCACGCCTTATAATATGACCGCCGTTGCTGTATCAACTCAATATATGTTCGTCAGGAAGCCTCTCAAACAGAGTTTAACATCAGGTCCTCTATCAATTGAACATCCCTTTTCGGATCACTGCCTGTGGTAGTAAGATAATTGCCTATCATTACTCCATTGGCTCCAGCAAAATAAACGAGAGACTGGGTATCTCTCAGATTCCTCTCCCTGCCCCCGCACACCCTTATATCTTTTGTCGGATGAATAAACCGAAAGATTGCTATGGTCTTTAATATCTCCATTGGGGGAATCGGCAGGGCATTCTCCAAAGGAGTTTTGGGTATTGGGTTCAGGAAATTGAGAGGGATAGAATCAACCGCCAGTTCCTTTAACTCAAAAGCCAACTCCAACCGCTGCTTTGACGTCTCCCCAAGACCAAATATCCCACCGCAGCACACCTGAAACCCCTCCTCTTTTGCAATCCGGACAGTACTTGCCCTGTCATTGTATGAATGGGTGGTACATACATTCGAAAAGAAACTCCTTGCGGTCTCCAGGTTGTGATGGTAGCGCTGTAAACCGGCTTTCTTTAATTCCCTTGCCATCACTTTAGTTAACATTCCCAATGAGGCACATCTACCGATCTTTGTATTAAACGACATGTCCTTAATCGCTTCACAAATAGATTGTAACTCGTCATGATCCTTTGTGCTTTCTCCGCTTATTACGATACTGAACCTTTTTGCCCCCATAGATGAAGCCTCTTTTGCGCCCTTTATAATATCTTCACTCTTAAGTAAAGGGTATGTCTCGATTTCCGTTCTGTAATGAGCGGATTGGGAGCAAAAAGCGCAGTCCTCGCTACATTTACCTGATTTTGCGTTTATGATTGCACAAAGGTCAATAACTGATCCCTTGAATTCTTGTCTAATGGTATTCGCAAACCCGATCAAGGTTACAATGTCTTTCTGTTTTGTAACATCCAAAAGCCGATATGCCTCATGATATGTAATATCCTTGCCTTTTAGTACCTTGTCCGTCAATCCTCTAAGAAAATCAAACACATTCATATGCTCCTTTGTATGCAAATATTGGAAAACGATTTTTTTCGTAACTGTTTCGCCAGATAATGATTTGGATGGTCTTTGACGAATATTTTCGAGTTAAATGGTTATTGAGTTCCCTCAGTAAAAAAATCGGTCACAGCAACGGCGGTCACATTATAACGCGTGCAGCTGTTTGAGTGGTGTAGTGAGCGTTAAGAAAGAACAGTAGCGAGTTTTGCACGGGTTATAATGTGACCGCCGTTGCTGTGTTAACTCAATAGCTATTAAACTCAATATATGTTCGTCAAGAGGTCTCTCAAACAGATTGGTAAAACTGTCACTGTAGCATTAATATGGCTAAACAATTACTATTTTTTCAGATTAATATACTACTTTGGACACCAATTGTCAACCACTACCAATTAAGGGGTTTACAATTTGGGTAAAAAATTTTACTCACTCACTCTTAAAGACACATCACCACTTAGAATTCTCTTTGTATTTCCATTGATATCTCGAAGAATCAGGCAGCCATCATCGTCTATTGACTCGGCAATCCCCTCTTCTACATTGTCAAGGGAATGGATCCTTATATGCTTTCCTGTTACCAAAGAGTAGTGATCCCATTCAGATCGGATCTGAGAGATACGGCCTTTGCTGAAGTCACTGTAGCCTCTTTCGATCTCTTCAAGGATCGACCGGAGCAAGACTGCTCTTTTCACCTCTTTTCCCATTACCTTTTTGAGGCTTGTGGCAGTGTCCTTGATCTCCGGGTAAAGGCATGGATCGAAATTGACGTTCAACCCCACCCCTATTACAACAAAATTGACCCGGTCCTGTTCTGCATTGAACTCTGTGAGGATTCCCCCGAGTTTCTTGTTATATAAGTAGATATCATTGGGCCACTTGATTTGGGCGACCAATGAGGTCGTAACCTGTATTGCCTTTACAATCGCAACAGAGGTAAGCATTATCATGGAGAATGCCTTTGCAGCCTGGAGGTTCGGACGAAAGATAAGCGACATCAAGATATTGCTATTGGCAGGGGATAACCAATCCCTGTCGAGCCTGCCCCTTCCCCTTGTCTGTTCCTCGGCGATCACAAGGGTGCCCTCTTTTGCTCCATTCATTGCCAGGTTCTTGGCGATTGCGTTTGTTGATTCGATTTTCTCATAATAGAATATCTCGCTTCCGATCAGGGATGTCTTGATCCCGTCTCTGATCTCTGAAGGCAGGAGACGATCAGGAGAGAGAACCAGAGAGTAACCCATCCTGGGATGCGCCTCTATTTGAAACCCCTCTTTTCTCAGCCTCGATATCTGCTTCCAGACCGCTGTCCTTGAGATATTTAGAACCGAAGCGATCTTCTCACCTGAAATGAATCCATCCGCACCCTTGAGCAGTAAAAGGACCTCTTCACCTCGATTTACAGGTCTCATCCTTATTATAAACCCCTGTTTTTGGGTATATCCTTATACGCAGGCATGATTCCAAAACCATCTGCAGCTATAATCGCCCTTTTAACAGCTTCTGCAATAGCCTCCTCAGCCAGAAGACCCACTATATTTAAATCTGCATTGATCTTGCGCGTAGAAAGCGCAATTACCAGATCCCCATCCGAGGTCAAATGTATGGGAGATATTGCCTTTGCAAATCCAGTATGTGCCATTTGTGCAATCTTGATTGCCTGTCTCTTTGTTAAGTTTGCATTTGTCGCAACAACTCCAAGGGTTGTCTCCTGAAAGAATTCCTCTTTGCTTTCTATCCCCTTCTTTATATGTTCAAAAGAATTTACAAACCCATATCCCTTTTCAGAATCTCTGGCTCCGGCAATGATAGTGCCGTCCTCATTGTTTACGACATCACCAAAGGCATTTACTGCAACAGCAGCTCCCACAATCAGGCCATTCGGAAGCTTTCTGGATGCAGTTCCAAACCCTCCTTTCATTGCCTGCTCCATGCCATAGAGTTTGCCTATCGTAGCCCCTGTTCCGACTCCGATACTCCCTTCCTCGACTTTCCCGGCGGATGCATCCTTGCATGCATTATAGCCCATATCAGGGGTGGGTCGGACTCTATAATCTCCAAATGAGAGGTCATAGATTATCGCAGTGGGTACTATGGGAACCTTTGTAACAGAAGTTTGAAACCCCTTTCCTCTCTCCTCTAAATAATCGAGCACACCGCCTGCGGCATTGAGGCCAAATGCACTTCCCCCTGAAATAAGTACGGCATGGACCTCTTCAACCAGATGCTGGGACTGGAGGGAATCTGTCTGGCGTGTTCCTGCTGCCGAGCCTCTAACATCGATCCCGCCTGTTGCCCCATCCTCACAGAGGATGACCGTACAACCCGTATAACCTTTGAAGTTACTTGCGTGTCCTACCTTGATACCCTTTACATCTGTTATTGCATTGAACATATCGTTATCCTTTTGTATGTGTGCAAGTTTTTTTAGTTGTTTCAACTGTGGTTAAACTGCTCTTCATTTTACCCCATCTTAACAGGCTGTTTTCCAAAGTAAGAGTTTAGCTTAATAAAAAAAAGAGATATCAGCAAGCAAGGAGTGGTGGTCAAATTTTAATGCGTGTAGTTGTTTGAGCGTCTTAGTGAGCGTTAAGAAAGAACAGGGGACAACCTCAGATTTAATATCTGAAATAGTTAATAACGGAACTACTGAATTGAATAGTGATATACTGTTCTTTCTTTATGCTCACTTGGATGCGAGTTTTACACGGATTAAAATTTGATTGCCGCTCCTTGCA